>NZ_JALHPM010000084.1:0-27959 GCF_022842525.1 Luteitalea sp. | reverse complement strand
GCGCGCCCAGCGCGCCGGCCAGCAGGGCCACCACCAGCGCCGCGGCAATCGCCTGCCCGCGACGCTCGGCCAGTAGCGTGCGGACCCGATAGCTCACCGAGTCAGGCCGCGCCGACACTGGCTCGTCGCGCAGGTAGCGCGCGATGTCGTCGCCGAGTTCCGCCGCGGTGGCATACCGGCGTCCCGGCTCGGGCCGGCACGCCATGGCCGCGATCCGCCGCAGCGCCATCGGCGGCCCCTCGCCGATGAGGGAGGTCAGGAGCACGCCCAGGCTGTAGACGTCAGTGGCCGGCGTCAGACCGCGCTCGCCGCGCACCTGCTCCGGCGAGGCGTACTCCGGCGTGAACGCCCGGTACTCGGTCAGGGTGAGGTCGGCCGCCGCGCCCTCGTCCAGCACGCGGGCGATGCCGAAGTCGAGCAGCTTGGGTACGCCAGCGGTCGTGACCAGGATGTTCGACGGCTTGAGGTCGCGGTGAATGACCTGCTGCTCGTGCGCCTGGGCCACCGCTCGACAGACGTCGATCACCAGCGCCAGCCGCTGCGGCAGGGCCAGGCCGGCCGTGGTGCAGTACCGGTCGATTGGCAGCCCATCGACGTACTCCATGACGAAGAAGGGCTCGCCGTTGTCGCTGACGCCGCCGTCGAGGAGGTGGGCGATGTGGGGATGGCTCAAGGTGGCGTGGATCTGGCGCTCGCGACGGAACCGCCGCAGCATCTCCTCGCCCGCGAACGTCCGCCCGACGATCTTGAGCGCGACCTGACGATGGAACTCGCCGTCGGCGCGCTCGGCCAGGAACACCGCCCCCATGCCGCCGCGGCCGATCTCGCGCAGGATGCGATAGGCCCCGAATCGGCGGCCCGCGTAGTCGGCCGTCAGGGGCACCGGCCTGACGCCAGGAGCCACGGCATCGAGCGGTGTGCTCGTGCTGTCGTGCGCCACCAGGAGCGACACCACCTCGCGGTACAGCGCCTCGTCTCCGTCACACAGCGCCCGCACGCGCGCGTCACGCCGATCGAGCGGCTCGTCGGCCACCTCCGAGAAGACCGCCGTGATGCGCTGCCACTGTTCGGGAGTCATGGATGCGTGGTCGATTCAAGAACTCTCAGGACGGGCCGGCGGACGACGACAGCTCACGGGTCAACCACGCCCGGGCGACCTGCCAGTCGCGCTTCACCGTCCGCTCTGACGCACCGATGAGCGCCGCCGTCTCCGGCACCGACAGTCCCCCGAAGAACCGCAGCTCGACGATCCGCGCCTGCCGCTCGTCGAGCATCGCCAGCCGCGCCAGCGCGTCGTCGAGCGCCACGAGATCGACGTCCTGCCCGACCGCTGGGACGTCCACGTCGTCGATGGGCACGCGAATCTCACCGTTGCCCCGCTTGAGCGCATTGCGCCCGCGGGCGTGGTCGACCAGCACGCGGCGCATCACCCGGGCGGCGACGGCGACAAAGTGCGCCCGGTTCTCCCAGGAGGTGCCAGGGGTTTCCGCGAGGCGCAGGAAGGCCTCGTGGACGAGGGCGGTCGGCTGCAGGGTGTGGTCTGTCCGTTCGCGCCGCAGGGCGGAGGCGGCGAGGCGGCGGAGTTCCTCGTACACGATCGGGAACAGTTCCGCGGCCGCGGCGGCATCACCGGCGGCGGACTGGGCGACGAGGCGAGACACGTGCCGTTGGCTGTTCACGGGGGGGGAGGGTGGCTCTCCACAAGGATAGCCAAAGTCGAGCTGGATGCGGACCGGCGCCGCGGCCCCGGGGGGCTCGGCGGCCGGCCCACGGACCTGGCCTTCCGGGCGCGCTACGGACGGGTCGAGCGCTCGTCCGGGGGCCCCCCGTAGGGCTCGCGCAGCGGTGGGAGGTCGTCGCCCTGCGTGCTCTCGTTCTCGACGATGGCCTCGCTCTCGTCGACGGCCTCCTCCGGCGATTGCTCCCGCCTGGCCTTCTCTTCCGGATCGTCGTGCAGGGTGTCGTTGGTCGTGGTCATGGTAAGGATGAGCTTTCTCGTTTGGCGATGTGCCTGCTGCATCGTACCCAAGCGTGGCCGGCGCGTCGACGTCAACGATCGCGATCGGCCCCGTGGAACCCGACTGGACCGCAGCACGTAGGTACAGCGCATGTCGATGCGTGTCTGCCGCATCCTTGCCGCGCTGTTCGTCGCCACGCTGCTGCTCGCGCTGAGCCCTGCCTGGGCCACGGCCGAGGACGCCCGCGTGGACGCCTTCGTCCGGGCGCAGATGACGGCCCGCCACATTCCCGGCCTGACGCTCGCGGTGGTGAAGCACGGCGAGGTGGTGCTGCAGCGCGGGTACGGTCTCGCCAATGTCGAGGACGGACGCCTGTCCCTGGAGACACCGCTGCGCGCCGTGCTGCCCGACATGCCGGCGGCGTGGGGCCCGGTCACCATCGCGCAGTTGCTCACGCACACGTCCGGCATCCCGAGCTACACCAGTGCGCCGGCCTTCGCCGGCACCATGCGGAAGGACTACACGCCAACCGAGCTCATCGCGCTGGTGAAGGACCTCCCGGCGACTACGTCAGCCCGACGCAGCCGTATGCGGCCGGGGCGCTGCTGGTGTCCGTGCGGGACCTGATCGCGTGGGATCGGGCGCTCTCGACGCGTCCGCTGCTTTCGCCAGCCAGTCTGGCGGCGATGTACGCCCCTGTCGCGCTCGCCGACGGGACCACACACCCCTACGGGTTCGGCTGGGACGTGGGCCCCTACCGCACCAGGCCCCGGCACGGGCACAGCGGCGGCATTCCCGGGTTCTCGACCTACTACGGGCGGTTCGTCGACGACGAGGTCAGCGTCATCGTGCTGGCCAACGAAGGCGGCGGCGGCGCGGAGCGCATCGCCAATGGTGTCGCGGCGTTCTACATCCCGGCCGTGCACGAGCACGCCCCGCGGCCGATTCCGGACACCAACCCGACGCAATCGTCCTTCCTGATGTCGGTGGTCACGACGCTGGCCACCGGGACGGCCGAGCAGGACTGGTTCACCCAGCGGGCGGCAAGACCTGGGGCACCTGGGCGGCTTGTCAGCCGCGCCCGCGCTCGCTATGGTGCACGGCGTGACACTGCGACCTGCCGTGCTCCTCCTCCTGGGTTGTCTTCTACTCACCCTGACCGCGTGCGCGCGGCGGCCTGCACCGACGACGACGCCGGGGGATGTGCCGCGTCGACCGCAGACGATCTCGGCGGTGGCCCCGGGGGCGGTGGTGCAGCCGGGGCTGGAGGTCTTTCTCACGCACCTGCCGCGGTCCCTGCGCGGCGCCCGGGTCGGGCTCATCACCAACCACAGCGCCATCGACCGGCAAGGCATGTCGGCGATCGACCGGATCGCCGCGCACCGTCAGCTGAGGCTCGTGGCGCTGCTTGCCCCCGAGCACGGCATCCGCGGCACGGTCCCCGACGGTGTGAAGATTGCCGACGACGTCGATGCGAAGACCGGCGTGCCGATCTACTCGCTGTACATGGCCGAGGATCGCGGGCCGACGCCCGAGATGCTGAAGGACGTCGACGTCCTGGTCTACGACCTGCAGGAGGTCGGCGGGCGCACGTGGACCTACGTCTCGACGATGGCGCTGTCGATGAAGGCCGCCGCGCGCAAGGGCATCCCGTTCGTGGTGCTGGACCGACCGAATCCGATTGGCGGCGAGATCCTCGAAGGCGCGCTGATTGCGCCGGGGTTCACGTCGTTCGTCGGCATGTACCCGATCCCCGCCCGCCATGGCATGACCGTCGGTGAGCTCGCGGCGTACTTCAACCATGCCTTCGGCATCGGCGCCCGGCTGATCGTGGCGCGCACCTCGGGATGGGCCCGCGGACAGTGGCGCGACGACACCGGCCTGCCCTGGGTGAACCCGTCGCCCAATCTGCGGTCGCTGGCGGCACTGTCGAGCTACCCGGGCACGGTCTACTTCGAAGGCACCAACCTCACCGAGGGACGCGGCACCGACCGGCCGTTCGAGCAGGTCGGCGCCTCGTGGCTCGATGCGCCCGGCGTCGCCGCCCAGGTGAACGCGCTGTATCTGGCGGGCGTCCGGGTCGAGCCGATCACGATGGACGTGCTCCCCACGGCGGCCAAGTTCAAGGGCGAGTCGATTCCCGGCCTGCGCCTCGTCATCACCAACCGGCAGACGTATCGCCCGGTGCGGACGGCGCTGATCCTGATCGACGTCATCAAGCGCCATCACCCCGATCGCTTCCAGTGGGGGCCCTCGATCGACCGGTTGACGGGGTCGGACAAGGTGAGGGGCGCCATCGAGGCCGGCCAGCTCTCGCCGCTGCTCGACGCGTGGGATGTCGAGGCGGAGGCGTTCCGGCGCACGAGGGCACCCTACCTGCTGTATCCGTGACGGCGTCAGAGCGTCCGCGCTCGGCGGCATTCGGCATTCGGCATTCGGCATTACCCTTAGCCCATGCTCGCCACTCGTCGCCTCCTCGTGGCCGCCGCCCTGGCGTGCCTGCCGGCCACCACGACGTTCGCGCAACAGGCACATATCACCCTCGACTGGGCGCCGCACCGCGCAGGCGGCACGCTCGTGCCGTTCATGGCCAACGTCATCTCGCCCGAGGTCACCGATCAGGGCATGGTCACGTTCCGCCTCAAGGCGCCACGCGCGCAGGAGGTGCAGCTGTCGGCCGGCACGATCGCCGCCGCGCTCGGCAGTCCGACGTCCACCTGGCCGTTCACGAAGGGCGCCGACGGCACGTGGACGCTCACCATCGGCCCGGTCCCGCAGAACCTCTACGTCTACAAGTTCCTGATCGACGGCGTCTCCGTCGTCGACCCCGGCAACACCATCGGCGGGTTCGGCAATCAGCCGGGCTACAGCACGCTGGTCGTGCACGGTCGCGGCCCGGCCTACTACGATGCCCGACCGGTGCCGCATGGCACCATCACCCGCCACGTCTATCACTCGCCGGTCCTGGACGGCGAGCGCGAGCTGTTCGTCTACACGCCGCCGGGCTACGACCGCACGAAGGCGTATCCCGTGCTGTACCTGCTCGGTGGCAGCGGTGAACTCGCCGGAGGCTGGTGGACCGATGGCCGCGCCGGCTTCATCGCCGACAACCTCATCGCCGAGGGACGGGCCGTGCCGATGATCATCGTCATGCCCAACAACCAGGTCGTCCATCGCACCGACCCGAAGCACACGGAGCTCACGTTCCGCCTGTTCGATCAGGAACTGCGCAGGGCGATCATGCCGCTCGTGGAGGCGCAGTACCGCACCGTCGCCGACCGTCGCAGCCGCGCCCTCGCCGGGCTGTCGATGGGTGGACGCCACACGCAGCTGGTCGGCTTCAAGGCTCTCGATCTGTTCGCGTCGTTCGGCGTCCTCAGCGCGGGAGACCCCGAGTCCGAGAAGACCACGCCGGCGTTCCTCGCCGACCCTGACATCAACACGAAGGTGGACTACCTGCTCGTCGGCCTCGGGACCAAGGAAGACACCCCGACCAACCGCGGCGTCGTGTTCCACCAGATTCTCGAGAAGCACCGCGTGGCGCATGACTACGCCGTCGGCGGCCAGGGCGCGCACGACTGGGCGACATGGCGTTGGCTGCTGCACGAGCGCCTGCTGCCGAACCTCTTCCGCCCGCGCAAGTAGGCCGCACCAGCGTATGCACACCATGCAGACCGACCCCGCAGGCCAGCAGTTCGACGTCGTCATCGTGGGGTCCGGCGCGTCGGGCGGCTGGGCCGCCAAGCGCCTGACGGACGCCGGCTTGCGCGTGGCCGTGCTCGAGGCTGGGCGCGCGCTCACCGACGCCGACTACACGGAGCACATCCCCGCGCATGCGCTGCCCTATCGCGGGCGCTCGAAGGCGCCGTTCGAGTCGACCCGACCGGTGCAGTCGCAGTCCTACGCCGTGCGCGAGTGGAATGCGGATTGGTACGTGAACGACGTCGAGGAGCCGTACATCGACGACTCCGATCCCGAGTTCGTCTGGGTGCGCCCGCGCATCGTCGGTGGGCGCATGAACATCTGGGGACGCGGCTGCCTCCGGATGAGCGACATCGACTTCAAGGCAGCTTCGTACGATGGCGCCGGGGTGGACTGGCCGATCACGTACGCCGAGCTGAAGCCGTACTACGACCTGGTCGAGGCGTACGTCGGGGTCTCCGGGATGCAGGAGGGGCTCGCGCAGTATCCGGACGGCCCCTTCCAGCCGCCGATGGGGTTGACCTGCAACGAGTTCGCCGTGCGCAGCCGCGTCAAGGAGGCGTTCGGCTACACCATCACGCAGGGGCGCACCGCCAACCTGACCCGGCCGCTCAACGGCCGCCAGGCGTGTCACTACTGCGGGCCGTGCGAGCACGGGTGCGTGACCCACTCGTACTTCAGTTCGGCGTTCACCACGATGAAGGATGCGCTGGACACGGGGCGGTGCACGCTCGTGACCGGTGCGATGGCCTACCAGGTCCTGATGGACCCGAAGACCCGGCGGGCCCGCGGCGTGCTCTACATCGATCGCGTCACCCGCCAGCCGAAGGAGATCTTCGGGCGCGCCGTCGCGCTGTGCGCGCAGACGCTCGAGTCCGTCCGCATGCTGTTGAACTCGGCGACGAGGCAGGACCCGGCCGGCCTGGCCAACTCCAGCGGCATGTTGGGCAAGTATCTGATGACGCATTTCGCCGGCGCCGGGGCGTCCGGCGAGCTGCCCGATCTCGTCGAGCAGCCGTCGATGGGCAAGCCGAATCGCCCCTGCGGGCTGGTCACGCCGCGCTTTCGCAATCTGCCCGGCGGCCCGGCGTCCGCCGGGTTCCTGCGCGGCTACGCCTTCAGCACGTCGGTGGGCGCCGGCATCAATCTCGCAGCGCCAGGCTTCGGGGATGCCTACAAGCAGGCCGTGCGTCAGCCGCGACCGGCGACGCTCAGCTTCGCCGGGTTCGGCGAGTGCCTGCCGTATGCCGACAACACCTGCACCGTCGACCGCAACGTCGTCGACGCCTTCGGCATCCCGGTCGTCCGCCTGCATCTGACACCGCGGGAGAACGAGCGCGCCCTGCAGCGCGACATGGCGACGCACGCCGCCGAGATCCTGGATCGCATCGGGGCAACGCGCATCCGCCAGACCTTCGGCATGCGCGGCCAGGCACACGAGGTCGGGGCCGCACGCATGGGCACCGACCCGAAGTCGTCGGTCCTCACCCCGTTCC
Organism: Luteitalea sp.; assembly: GCF_022842525.1. Taxonomy (NCBI): domain Bacteria; kingdom Pseudomonadati; phylum Acidobacteriota; class Vicinamibacteria; order Vicinamibacterales; family Vicinamibacteraceae; genus Luteitalea; species Luteitalea sp. The sequence continues at coordinate 20,803 of NZ_JALHPM010000084.1, read as the reverse complement.
TCCAGACGCACGACGTGCGCAACCTGTTCGTCATGGACGGGTCGAGCTTCCCGTCCAGTGCGTGGCAGAACCCGACGCTGACCATCATGGCGCTGGCCGTGCGGTCGACCGACTTCCTGCTGGAGCAGCTGCGCACGGGTGACGTGTAGGCGGGCTACACTCGACATCGCGATGTCCGAGCTTCCCATCACCGAGCAGGAGAACGAGCGGTCCCGCGGCCTCGACACGCTGACGGTCGAGGCCACGCTGGCGCTGATCAACGACGAAGACCACGGCGTGCCGGCGGCGGTGCGCCGCGAGCTGCCGAGCATCGCGCGCGCCGTCGAGGGCGTGGTGGCCCGGCTCCGTGTGGGCGGGCGCCTGATCTACGTCGGCACGGGCACATCCGGACGCCTTGGCGTGCTCGATGCCTCGGAGTGCCCGCCAACGTTTGGCGTGCCCGCCGATCTGATCCAGGGGCTCATCGCCGGCGGCTACGACGCCTGTCATCGCGCCGTCGAAGCGTCCGAGGACGACCGCGAGGCCGGCGCCGCGGACCTCGAGTTGCGTGGCGTGACCGCCGCCGATGCCGTCATCGGCATCGCCGCGTCCGGGCGCACGCCGTACACCGTCGGTGCCGTCGCCCACGCACGGGCGCTCGGCGCCTTCACCGCCGCCGTCACCTGCGTCCCTGGCTCGGCCATCACCGACGCCGCCGAGGTCGCCATCGTCCCGGTCGTCGGTCCGGAAGTCGTCGCCGGGTCCACGCGGATGAAGGCAGGCACCGCGCAGAAACTCGTGCTGAACATGATCTCGACGACGGCGATGATTCAGCTGGGGTACGTCCGCGGCAACCGGATGACCAACATGCGGGCGCGCAACAGCAAGCTGCAGGCGCGAGCCGTGCGCATCCTGCAGTCGGAACTCGGTCTGGACGAGGCGGCGGCAACCGCCGCCCTGGAGGCCGGGGGCGGCGACGTGGCCACGGCCGTGGTGATGGCCCGCACGGGGCGCACCCTCGTGGTCGCGTCCGACGCCCTCCAGCAGGCCGGCGGCGTCATCGAACGCGCCATCGCGTCGCTGTCGTCCTGAGCCCGTTCGATCAGAACGCGCGGAACGCCAGCAGCCATGAGGCCGCGATCACGCCCAGTGTGAGCGCGGCCAGCCCCACCTGCCCGGCCGTCCCCGGCACCCGCACGCCGATGGCGGCCACCAGCCATCCGGCCACCACGCCGGCGCCGAGCCCGGCCAGATGCGCCACGAGGTCGGCCCGCTCGCCGCTGCCGATCATCACGATGAGGCCGAGACCGGCCGCCAGGGGGAGCCAGGGGTAGCCACGAATCCCGCGCTCGCGATGGCGATGGCGGCGCACCATCTGCAGCCCGGCCACTACGCCCAGTGCCGCGAACGTCGCCGTCGACGCGCCCACCGACACGTGGCGCACCCGATAGACGTACGCGGTCAGCAGATTGCCCGTCACCGCGGAGGCCAGCACCACCGCGCCGCCAAGGCCGACGCCGAGCCAGCGCCCGACCGCCGACACGAACACCAGGGACCCGACGACGTTGCCGAGCAGGTGGAGGACGTCGGCGTGCAGCATCAACGCCGTCACGGCGCGCCACCATTCGCCGTGCACGATGGCCTCCGCCGAGGCGCTCCCGGCGCGGAACCACACCGCCCCCATGCCGTCGCGGCGGGTGCCGACCGCCACGTGCAATGCCACGATGAGGACCGCCAGGGCGAGGCCGAGGGGGCTGGGACCGAGGTCCGGCGCGGGCACACGCACCACGGGCAGGCTCTCGAGGTCGAACGCCTCGAGCGAGGCCAGCGCCGCCGTGCGCGCCGCCTCCTCGACGACGATGACGATGGCCGCCTCGCGGATCTCGATGCGATGCGGGATGGCGGCCGAATGCAGGACCAGCGACCAGTCGCCAGCCCTGGCGATGCTGTCGGTGGTCCGCACCTCGACGCCGGAGACGACGTCGTCGTCAGGGTCCATCGATCAAGGGTAGCGGCTGTTTGCGGTAGGCTGTCGGCAGTCTCCCCCGAACCAGGACTCGTCACGCCGGACGCACGCGCCCGGCGCATCGCTCCGGAGCACGCCATGCGTCTCGGCTTCCTCGTTCCCCTGCTCGCCTCGGGTGCCCTGCTGGCCACGGTCGGCGCCCAGGCCCCGTGGTTCCTCAATCCACCGCTGCTGCCAGGCATCTACACGGCCGACCCGTCAGCCCATGTGTTCGGCGGCCGCATCTACGTGTATCCGTCGCACGACATCGACGCCGGCGTGCCGCAGGATGACCTGGGCAGCCACTTCGCGATGCGCGACTACCACGTCCTCTCGATGGATCGCATCGGCGGGCCGGTCCGCGATCACGGTGTCGCCCTCGATCTCGCGAGCGTCCCGTGGGCCAAGCGCCAGTTGTGGGCGCCAGACGCCGCGGAACGTAACGGGCAGTACTACCTGTACTTCCCCGCCAAGGATGCGCAGGACGTCTTCCGCATCGGCGTCGCCGTGTCGTCGAACCCGGCAGGGCCCTTCAAGGCGGAGGCGACACCGATCGAGGGGGCCTACAGCATCGACCCCACGGTGTTCCGGGATGCGGACGGGGCGTCGTACCTCTACTTCGGCGGGATTTGGGGCGGGCAGTTGCAGCGCTGGTCGTCAGGACGCTACGAGGCGAAAGACGTCTATCCCGCCGACGGCGCCCGGGCGCTGATGCCGAAGGTGGCCCGGCTGCGTGATGACATGCGGCAGCTGGCCGAGCCGGCACGGGACGTCGTCATCAACGATGCGGGCGGGCGGCCACTGACGGCCGGCGACAACGCACGCCGCTTCTTCGAGGCGGCGTGGCTGCATCGCTACAACGGCACGTACTACCTGTCCTATTCGACCGGCGACACACACTTCCTCGTGTATGCCACCGGCGATTCGCCGTACGGGCCCTTCACCTACCGCGGCCGCATCCTCGAACCCGTGCTCGGCTGGACGACCCACCACTCCATCGTCGAGGTCGAGGGCAAGTGGTTCCTCTTCTACCACGACACCCAGCTGTCGAAGGGGCAGACGCACCTGCGCAACGTCAAGGTCACGCCGCTGGTGCATCGCCCCGACGGCACCATCGAGACCATCGTCCCGTATCGCGCCACCGGCCGCTGACGCCGTTGGAACTGGGCCCGCCGTGGGTAGGGCCCGCCGTGGGTAGGGCCCGCTCTCCGAGCGGGCCGTCACGGCCGGCTCGGAGAGCCGGCCCGACCCTCCAGCCGCTCGGCGCGGTACCCGCCGCGCCGACGGTCGTTCAGGTACATCGTGCCGAAGACGGCCACGAGGATGAGTGCGGCGGGCGCGACGTAGCGGAAGGATTCCTGGCCGCCACGCGCTTCGGCAGGCTGCAGGATCGCGCCGGCGTCGGCGACCACCGGGTCGTCGAGGCGCGTCGCCACCACGGCGCGCAACGCCGTGGCCGTGGCATCGCCCTCGACCTGCCCACTGGCGCGCAGCGAGGCCAGCGCCGTCCGCGTCGCGACGAGCGCGTCGCTGATGTCACTCGCGTCCACCGTGATGGCACCACGCTGGGCGGCGTCGAGATGGGCCGGAAACCGCTGGTCGACGCGCTCGAGCACGGCGGTGGCCTGGGCCGGGTCGAGCGCGCCCGCGAGGAAGCGGTCGGCCAGCCCACCGATGAGGGGCACACCGACCGCCCCCGCCATGCCGAGGCCGACCCCGGCCGTGAGCACGATGCCCAGCGATCCCGTGCGCGGCAACCGCTCGCTCACCAGGCCCACCATCGTCGGGAAGAAGAACGCGATGCCCCACGCGAAGATGGTGGCCACCGCGAGCGCCGACCAGAGTCCGGTCACGAAACTGAGCAGGAAGAGTCCCGTCCCGGTGAGCACGGCGGCCACCAGCAGCATCCCGGTCGGCGCGAGGCGCTCGACGAAGTGTGTGGCGAGCAGCCGCAGCACCACCATCCAGCCACTGATCCACACGAGCACCAGGATGCCGTGCATCCCCACCGCTTCGAGCACCGCCGGCACCCAGCGCATCGGACCGAGTTCGATCGACGTGGTGATGGCCATCATGGCGAGCATCAGCAGGAAGAGCGGGCTGGTCAGGGTGTAGCGGAACATCTCGCCGACCGGAATGCCGGCCTCGGCGTTCTCGGTGCGGGGGAAGGCCTGCGGCAACACCAGCAGCCCGTAGACCACGATCGGCAGATAGATGACCGCCAGCTGATAGGGCCAGTAGCCGAAGTCCCCGCCGTAGGTCGCCATGAGGAACCCGATGATGCCGCCGGCGACGATGCCAATCGGGAAGAAGGCGTGGAACCAGTTCAAGTGAGTGGTCTTGGCTTCCGGGAAGAGCGCCGCGACCAGCGGGTTGCCAGCCACTTCGATCATGCCGTTGCCGACGGCCAGCGTGGCCGCTCCCAGCATCAGCACCCAGAAGCCCGTGGGCGAGCCGACCTGCATCACGGCGGCGATCATCAGCGTGATGCCCGTGAGATGCGCCGCGAAGGCGAAGCGGGCACCATTCTTGAGGCCGAACGCCTCGAGCATCGGCCCGAGCACCAGCAGCGAGATGGCCATGCCCCAGAGCGCGGCGCCGCCAATCAGGCCGACCTGATAGTTGGTCAGGATGAAATCCTGCTTGAGCGCCACCAGGATGTTGCTCACGAGCGCGAACGACGCGCCTGTCGGAATCAGCGCCAGGCAGATCCCCGAGAACAGCCGCTTGCGATTGACCCCTTGCGCAGTGACATCGGACATTCGACTTCGCCTCTCCTGGCGTCGCTGACGGCCGGCTCGGACAGCCTGCCCTCCCCAGCGCCGCGAATCTGACTCCCGGTGCCCGGGGACCGGTGACCGGTGCCACGGGACCGACTCCCGATTCCCGGTTCCCGGCTTCCGGCTTCCGGTTCCCGGTTTCCCGTTCCCGATTCCCGCCCTGTGATGTGCCGCGCAGTATATGCCTGGCGGCCACGGAGTGGCGCGCCCCGGCTTGGCAGCACGGCCGGGAACCGCCGATAATTCCAGGCACCTCATGCTGACGACTCTCTTCCGAACCCTGTTCGTGTGTGTGGCGGCCTCTCTCTGTCCTGTCGACGCCTGGGCGCAAGTCGCGACTCCCGCGAAGGGGCAGGACGCCCCGGCACCTCCGTCGAGCGGCCCGCTCCGTTCCGATCTCGAGACCGCCCTCGCGGCCGTGAAGTGGCGCTCGATCGGGCCCTTTCGCGGCGGACGCACCAACGCGGGCACCGGCGTCATCGGCGATCCGCTGACCTACTACATGGGCACGACCGGTGGCGGCCTGTGGAAGACCACCAACGCCGGCATCAGCTGGCAGAACATCTCGGATGGCTACTTCGCGACGGCCTCGATCGGCGCCATCGCCGTGGCGCAGAGCGACCCGAACGTCGTCTACGTGGGCACCGGCGAGCACGCCGTCCGTGGCGTGATGACGCACGGCGGTGACGGCGTCTACAAGTCGACCGACGCCGGCAAGACCTGGAAGAAGATCGGGCTCGATCGCACCCAGCACATCGCCCGCATCGTCGTCCACCCGACCAATCCGGACGTGGTGTACGTGGCGGCACAGGGAGCGCTGTACGGGCCGTCGCAGGAGCGGGGCATCTTCAAGTCCATCGATGGTGGGATCACCTGGACGCACGTGTTGCGCGTGGACGAGCGGACGGGCGCCGCGGAGCTCTCGATGGATGCGACCAATCCGCGCATCCTCTACGCGGCCACGTGGGAGTACGGCCGCCGACCGTGGAAGGTGATCAGCGGCGGGCCCGGCAGCGGTCTCTACAAGTCGACCGACAGCGGCGAGACGTGGCAGAAGATGACCAACGGCCTGCCCGAGGAGATGGGCAAGATGGCCATCGCCGTCAGCCGGTCGAATCCCGAGAAGGTGTACGCCCTGATCGAGAGCGACTCGTCCAAGGAGGCGCGGGGACTCTACGTGTCGACCGATGCGGGCAAGAAGTGGAGCCAGGTGACCAACGAACCGCGGCTCGTCCAGCGCGCCTGGTACTACATCGAGCTGTTCGTCGATCCGAATCGCGAGAACACCATCTACGTGCTCAGTGCGCCAGCCCTGCGCTCGCATGACGGCGGCAAGACGTGGGAGACGCTGTCGGGGACGCACGGGGACTACCACGACCTGTGGATCAATCCGGCCAACTCGAACAACTTCGTCATCTCCAACGACGGCGGCGCCGCCATCACCTTCGATGCCGGCCAGAGCTGGAGCGCGCAGAGCAACATGCCGACGGCGCAGTTCTATCGCATCAACGTCGACAACCAGTTCCCGTACCGCATCTACGCCGGACAGCAGGACAACACCTCGGTGTCGATCGCCAGCCGGGAACTGGGCAGCGGCGGCATCACGCCCGCGAGCTGGACGGCGTCGGCCGGCGGTGAGAGTGCCTTCCTGGCCTTCGACCCGGACACTCCGCGCTACGTCCTCGGCGGCAGCTACCAGGGCACCATCGAGGTGCTCGACACGCAGGCCAGCGCCGGCACCAACATCATGGCCGCTCCCATCCAGTACCTGAGCATGGATGCGAAGGACATGAAGTACCGCTTCAACTGGAACGCGCCGATCATCTGGAGCCGGCACGAGCCCACCACCTACTACCACGGCGCGCAGGTGCTGCTGAAGACCACCGACATGGGTCGCACGTGGAAGGAAGCGTCGCCCGACCTGACGCGCAACGAGAAGGACAAGCAGGGCAAGGGTGGCGGACCGTTCACGAACGAGGCCGTCGGCGCCGAGAACTACGGCACGCTGGCCTACATCGCCGAGTCGCCGCACGAGAAGGGCGTCATCTGGACCGGCAGCGACGACGGGCTGGTGCAGCTGACGCGTGATGGCGGCACGACATGGACCAACGTCACCCCGAAGGGCCTGGCCGAGTGCCTGGTGAACGCCATCGAGGTGTCGCCGTTCGACAAGGGCACGGCCTACATCGCCACCACCCGCTACAAGTTCGACGACCACACGCCGGGCCTGTACAAGACCACCGACTACGGGGCCTCCTGGACGAAGATCGATCGTGGCATCCCGGCCAACGCCTTCACGCGCGTCGTGCGTGAAGACGACGTGACCCGCGACCTGCTCTACGCCGGCACCGAACGCGGCCTCTTCCTGTCGCGCAACGGCGGCAGGGACTGGGTGTCGTTCCAGCTCAATCTGCCGATGACGCCGATCACCGACCTGCGCGTGCACAAGGGCAACCTGATCGCCGCCACGTCAGGACGGTCGTTCTGGATCCTGGACGACCTGTCGGTCGTGCGGCAGTACCGCGCCGATGGCCCGGCGTTCGGCCTGCACACGCCGTCTCCCGCCTACCTGGCCAATGGCGGCAGCGAGTTGAACGGCAACGACGAGGACGTCACCGGTGCCAGTACCTTCACCGGCGTCAACCCCGCCAACGGGATCGTCCTGTACTACCGGTTGCCCGAGCTGAAGAAGGATGATGTCGTCACCCTGGACATTGCCGACGCCTCGGGCCGGACGATCCGCACGTTCAGCTCGAAGAAATCCGAGATGAAGCGGTGGGACGGCGGGCCAGGCACGGCGCCCGTGCTGCCCGCGAAGCCGGGACTCAACCGCTTCGTGTGGGACATGCGCCACGCGTCGATGCCCGGGGTGCCTGGGGTGTTCATCGAGGGCCGTTACCACGGGCACAAGGTCTCGCCCGGCACCTACCGGGTCACGCTGAAGTCGGGCGACCGGACGGTCGACACGACGGCCCAGGTGCTGGCCAACCCCCTGTATCCGACCACGGCCGAGACCTATGCCGAGTACGATGCCCTGATGACTCGGATGGAAGGCGAGGTGACGGCCATGCACTCGCTCGTCAACCGCCTCCACGAGGCGCAGGTGCAGATCACCGCCCTGCTCGCGAAAGGCAGCGCCGACAAGAACGACGCGACGCGGGCCGCCATCGTGCGCGACGGTGAGGCGCTGGTGAAGAAGCTGAAGGCCTGGGACGAGCAGATGGTCCAGCGCAAGTCCAGGGCCTACGACGATGTGGAGAACTTCCCCAACGGGTTCTCCGCCAACTACATGTTCCTGCTCAACCAGACGGAGAGCGACATCCCGCGCGTCAACCAGCCGTCACGCGACCTGCTCGAGACGATGTCTCGCGAGTGGGCGGCGCTCAAGGCTCGCGCCGACGAGATGCTGCACACCGATATCCCGGCCCTGAACACGGCGCTGTGGAAGGCTGGCACCGGCGCCATCTGGACGCCCTGAACGCATCCTGAGGATGAGCCTCACCATGAAGTCCCTGTCGGCAGTCGCCCTCGTGGCCACCTGTCTCATCGGCACGCCGCCCGGCGTGGCCAGCGCGTCCGCCCAGCCCGCGCCGCCCCGCCAGGAGCGGGTGACCTTCGCGGCCGGCACGTCGTCGACCACCATCAAGGGCCAGGTCAAAGGCGATGGTGACGTCGACTACGTGGTCCGGGCGGCCGCCGGCCAGACGCTGACCGTCACGTTGAAGCCGTCCAACGCGTCGACCTATTTCAACGTACTGCCGCCGGGCAGCGAGAACGTCGCGATGTACGCGGCACAGACGGGCGCCCCCTACTCGGGCATGCTGCCCGCCGATGGCGAGTACAAGGTGCGCGTCTACCTGATGCGCAACGCCGCCCGGCGCGGGGGGGCCAGCACCTACACCCTCACCATCGGCGTGACCGGCAAGGCGCTGGCCCCGCTGCCCGCGAAGCAGGACGCCGTCGTCGCCGGCACGCACTTCCACGCCACGGCGCAGATCCAGTGCGTCGCGATGCCCTACGGCGACAAGGCCCCGAAGCCGTGCGAGGCGGGCGTGGTGCGGCGCGGCACCGACGGGACGGCCACCGTCGAGATCTCGCTCGGCGACGCCGGCAAGCGACGCATTCTCTTCGTCCAGGGCAAGCCGGTCGCCTCCGACGCGATGGACAAGATGACCGCCACCCGCCAGGGCCACGTCACCATCGTCACGTTCGAGTCGGGCGAGTCCCACCAGATCCCGGATCCGTTCGTGACCGGCGGGTGATGTCGGAGGCCTGCGCCAGCTGACGGCCGGCTCGGAGAGCCGGCCCTACCCACCACTCCCGGTTCCCGATTCCCGGTTCCCGATTCCCGGATCTCACATTCGCCCCATTGTGATACATCTGTCGGCTCACGCTGGAGGGGCGAACGGTGGGGCAAGGGACGACGGGCGCGCGCGCCCTGCGATTCGTGACGTCGGCCGACGTCGACGTCGAGGAATTGCCGTGGGGGCCGCACGAGTGGCTGTGCCGGCCCGGGCTCACCGACGCGCGTGACCTGTTGCTCGTGCGTGTCCGGATGCCGCCAGGCACCGGGCACGCCTTCCATCGCCACCCGGCGATGGAGGAGATCATCTACGTCGTCGCCGGCGAGGCCGAGCAATGGGTCGGGGAAGAGACCCGGCGACTCGGCGCCGGTGACATCGCCCACATTCCCAGGGACACCGTGCACGGCACGTACAACGCCGGTGGCGACACCCTCGTGTTCCTCGCCATCCTCTCGCCCGCCACCTTCGACGGCCCGGCGCTGGTGGATGTCTCGATGGACGAGCCGTGGCGATCCCTCCGCGCGTGATGCCCGGCACCGTCCTGCTGCTCGGCACGCTCGACACCAAGGGGCACGAGTACGCCTTCGTCCGCGAGGCGATCCGGGCCCGGGGGCACCAGACCGTGCTGGTCGACCTCGGCGTGCTCGGCGATCCGCTGATCACGCCGGACGTCCCGGCGGCTGACGTCGCCCGCGCGGCCGGCGCCGACCTGGCCCGGCTCCGATCGCGCGGCGATCGAGGCGACGCCGTGGAGGCGATGCAGCGTGGGGCCTGTGCGCTGCTGCCGACCTGGTATGCCGAGGGTCGCTTCGACGGCGTGCTCGGTCTCGGCGGGGGCGGAGGCACGACGATGATCACGGCGGCCATGCGGACGCTGCCGGTGGGCGTGCCCAAGGTGATGGTCTCGACGATGGCGTCGGGCAACACGGCGCCGTACGTGGACGTGAAGGACATCACGCTCATGTACTCGGTGGTCGACATCGCCGGCCTCAACCCGCTCTCGCGTCGCATGCTCGGCAATGCCGCCGGCGCCATCTGCGGGATGGTCGAGGGGATCGGGAACCGGGAACCGGAAACCGGGAACCGGCAGTCGCTGGGTAGGGCCCGCTCTCCGAGCGGGCCGTCAGGGGAGACGGACGCCGCGGCCCGCCCGCTCATCGCCGCGACGATGTTCGGCGTCACCACGCCGTGCGTGACGGCCGTCCGGGGCCTGCTCGAAGCGGCGGGCAGCGACGTCACGGTGTTCCACGCCACGGGGTCGGGCGGTCGGGCCATGGAGGGCCTGATCGACGATGGCTACTTCGCGGGGGTGATGGACGTCACGACCACCGAGTGGTGCGATGAGGTGGTGGGTGGTGTGCTGTCGGCGGGGCCGACGCGCCTCTCGGCGGCGGGCCGGCGCGGCATCCCGCAGGTGGTGTCGGTGGGCGCGCTCGACATGGTGAACTTCGGCGGCATCGACACGGTGCCGGACCGGTTCCGCGGCCGGACTCTGTATCGGCACAACGCCACGGTGACGCTGATGCGCACGACTGCCGACGAATGTGTCGAGATCGCGCGCCGCATGGCCGTGCACCTGAACGCGGCCACGGGACCGACGGCCGTCGTGCTGCCGCGGCGGGGCGTGAGCGCCATCGATGCGCCCGGGCAGCCGTTCCACGACCCGGTGGCGAATCAGGCGCTGTTCGACGCCCTGCGCGCCCACCTCGACGACCGCGTCGAGGTGGTGGACGTGGACGCGCACATCAACGACGAGGCGTTCGCGGCGGCGCTGTTCGCGACCTACCAGCGACTGGCCTCCGCACGACTGTAGGCGTCGATCGTCGGGTCGACGCGAAGGATCGAAAGGGATCGCATGCCGTTCATCGAACGCAAGAAGATGTTGAAGCGGTTGCGCAAGCGCGTCAGCGCGGGCCAGCCGATCATCGGCGCAGGCGCAGGCACCGGCATCTCGGCCAAGTTCGCCGAGCGCGGGGGCGTGGACCTCATCATCATCTACAACTCCGGGCGCTTCCGCATGGCCGGCCGCGGCAGTCTCGCCGGCCTGATGCCGTATGGCGACGCCAACGCGATTGTCACCGACATGGCGCGCGAGGTGCTGCCGGTGGTCCAGGACGTCGCCGTCCTCGCCGGGGTGTGTGGCACCGACCCGTTCCGCATCATGCCGGTCTTCCTGCGCCAGTTGAAGGCGATGGGCTTCGACGGCGTGCAGAACTTCCCCACCGTCGGGCTGATCGACGGCGTGCTGCGGCAGAACCTCGAGGAGACCGGGATGGGCTACGACCTCGAGGTGGAGATGGTCCACGAGGCGCACAAGCTCGACATGCTGACGTGCCCGTACGTGTTCGACCCCGACAGCGCGAAGGCGATGGCCAAGGCCGGCGCCGACGTCCTGGTGGCGCATCTCGGGCTCACCACCAAGGGATCCATCGGCGCGAAGACGGCGCTGACGCTCGACGAGTCCGCGGCGCGGGTACAGGCCATGCACGATGCGGCGCGCAAGGTGCGCAAGGACGTGTTCGTCATCTGTCACGGCGGCCCGATCGCCGAACCGGAGGACGTCGCGTACGTGCTCGCGCACACCACCGGCATCGACGGCTTCTTCGGGGCCTCGAGCATCGAGCGCTTCGCGACCGAGGTCGGCATCGAGCAACAGGCACGGCGGTTCCGGGAACTGGTGCTGACTCGGGAGTCGGGAGTCGGGAGTCGGGAACCGGGAACTGGGAAGACCCGGTCCCGCACGTCACGGCACTGATGCGCACGCACAAGGACGAGTCCATGGCTCAACACGCCTCCCCGAAGGTCCGCTGGTCGATGCTCGCCGGCGCAGCGCTGGTCACGGTCGCGGCTCTGCTGTCGTCGAGCGGCCTCGACGCCTTCAGCCAGGCGCCTTCTCCGGCACCCCGCCCGGCCCCGACCAGCGCTGGGCGACGGCCGATGGCCGACGGCCGCGCCCTGAAGGTGCTCTTCCTCGGCCACACGAGTACGCATCACCCGTCGATGCAGCTGATGCCGATCCTCGGCGCGACGCTCGCGCGCAAGGGCATCCAGCTCACGCATGTCGCGACGCCGGAGGAGGCCCTGCGGCCCGAGGTGCTGGCGCACTACGACGCGCTGATGATCTACGCCAACCACAAGGCCCTCACGCCGGCGCAGGAGCAGGCGTTGCTGGCCTTCGTCGAGGGCGGCAAGGGACTCGTGGCGCTGCACTGCGCGTCGGCCATGTTCACCGAGTCCCCCGCCTACATCCCGCTGGTCGGCGGCGAGTTCAAGACGCACGGCACCGGGGACTTCACGGCCGAGATCGTCCAGCCCGAGCATCCCGTGATGAAGGGCCTCGCGCCGTTCAGCACGTGGGACGAGACGTACGTCCACGGCCGTCACAATCCCGTCGACCGCACCGTACTGATGGAGCGCGTCGACGACAAGGGCCGCGAGCCCTACACGTGGGTGCGGACGCAGGGCAAGGGCCGCATCTTCTACACCGCGTACGGCCACGACGAGCGCACATGGCGCAACCCCGGCTTCCAGGCCCTCGTCGAACGCGGCACGGTGTGGGCCGTGTCGGAGCCGGCGCGACGGGCGTGGCAGCGGCTGAAGATGCCGGAGGTCGTCTACCTGGACGGCTTCAACGTCCCCAACTACGAACGCCGCGACCCGGCGCCGAAGTACCAGATGCCGTTCACGCCGGCCGACTCCATGAAGTTCATCCAGGTGCCGGCCGAGTTCGACCTGCAGCTCTTCGCGCGCGAGCCGCAGATCATCAAGCCCATCACCTTCTCGTTCGACGCCCGCGGCCGCCTGTGGGTGCTCGAGGCCATCGACTATCCGAACCTCGTGCTGAACGGCCAGCCGGGCGCCGACCGCATCAAGATCCTCGAAGACACGGATGGTGATGGCCGCGCCGACAAGACGACCATCTTCGCCGACCACCTGAACCTGGCCACCAGCCTCGTCTTCGTCGACAACGGCGTCATCGTCGCCGCCGCGCCGCACATGCTGCGACTCGAGGACACCAACGGCGACGACAAGGCCGACACACGGACGGTGCTCAGCACGGGCTGGGGCACGAGCGACAGCCATGCCGGGCCGTCCAACCTGTTGTACGGCCCCGACAACTTCATCTGGGGCACGGTGGGCTACGCCGGCTTCGACGGCGAGATGAACGGCCGGAAGATGAAGTTCTCGCAGGGCGTGTACCGCTTCCGCCCCGACGGATCCGACTTCGAGTTCGTCACCGGATCGACCAACAACACCTGGGGCCTGGGATTCACCGAGACGTTCGACGTCCTCGGGTCCACCGCCAACAACGACCCGAGTTTCTACGTCGCCATCCCCAACCGCTACTTCGACGGGGTGGCTGGCCTGAGTACCGGCGGACGCCTCGCCAGCGGCCTCGGCTATCAGAGCGCCGCGCAGTTCTACGCCGCGCACTTCATGACGCCCTACATCCGGCAGGTGGACGTGCACGGCGGCTACACGGCCGCGGCGGGACATCAGCTGTACACGGCCCGGGCCTTTCCGCAGGCGTACTGGAACCGGATCGCCTTCATCACCGAGCCGACCGCCCACCTCGTCGGCCAGGGCGTGGTCGAGAAGGACGGCGCCGGCTTCGTCACGCGCGACGGCTACAACCTGCTCGCCGGTGCCGAAGAGTGGGTGGCGCCGGTGCACGCCCAGGCCGGCCCCGACGGCGCGGTGTGGGTGGCCGACTGGTACAACTTCATCGCCCAGCACAACCCGACGCCGAGCGGCTACAGCAACGGGCCAGGCAACGCCTACGAGACGTCGATGCGCGATCGGCATCGGGGGCGCATCTATCGCGTGGTCTACAAGGGCGCCGGTGCGTCGCGGGCACCTCGTCTGTCGAAGGCCGCGCCACTCGGGCTCGTCGCCGCGCTCGCCTCCGACAACATGCTGTGGCGGCTCCACGCACAGCGGCTGATCGTCGAACGCGGCCAGCGGGACGTGGTGCCGGCGCTCATCGCGCTGACGCGCAACGCCTCGGTAGACGCCATCGGACTCAACGGCGGCGCGCTGCATGCCATCTGGGCGCTCGACGGGCTCGGCGCGCTGGACGATCTCGACAGCGCCGCTGGCCGTGCCGTGGTGGCGGCGCTGAAGCACCCCGCCGCAGGCGTGCGCAAGGCCGCGGCGACCGTCGTGTCGACGCGCCCCTCCGGCGGCCAGGCCATCCTCGACGCCGGCCTGCAGCAGGACGCCGACCTCCACACGCGACTGGCCGCCGTCCTCGCGCTCGCCGATGCCCCGACGTCCGAGGCGATCGGCAGGGCGCTGTACGCCGCGAGCCTCGACGCCTCCAACAGCCGCGATCGCTGGCTGAGTCGCGCCGTCTACGTCGCCGCCCATCGCCACAAGGCCCTGTTCCTGCGCGAATATCGCGCCGATCCGACCGCCACGCCCATCACGTCGCTGCCGTTGGCGCTGCGCCTCGGCAACAACCGCCCCGACTGGCGGCTGCCGGACGCCGCCGCCCTCGCCTCGACCTGGAAGGACATGGAGGTCCCTGGCGCGTGGGAAACGAAAGGCTTACCCGACTTCGACGGCGTCGTCTGGTTCACGCGGACGCTCGACGTGTCGTCGCCCGAGGCGACGACCGTGCTGAGCTTCGGCCGCATCTCGCAGGCGGCCGAGATCTGGGTCAACGGTCAGTCGGTGCCGGCTCCGCCGCGCGATGCCCCGCCGACGCCGACGCCGATGTTCACCGTGCCGGCGGGTGCCCTGCGCGCCGGGGCCAACACGCTCACCCTGCGCATCCAGAACACGCGCGGCAACGGCGGCTTCATCAGCCCGTCGGAGGTGCTCTACGTGCAGAGCGGCACCACGAAGCAGTCCCTCGCCGGCGCCTGGCAGTACCGCGTCGAACGCCAGACCAATGCCGTGACGATGTACGAGGCGCCGGGGCAACTGGCGGCGCACCTGGCGTTTGCCACGAGTGCGGCCGCCGCCAGTGCGGCCACGGCCCCGCCGGCTGCGCTCCCGACGCCGGACGTGACCATCACGTTGACGGTCGTGCCCGGGCAGATGAAGTTCGACAAGACGGCCCTGAAGGTCGCTCCAGGCCAACTGGTGCAGCTGGTGTTCGTCAACCCCGACCAGATGCAGCACAACTTCGTGCTCGGCACACAGGGCTCGCTCGACCAGCTCGGCGCCGCGGCCGATCAGATGCTGACCTCGGGCGACGCCGTGGCTCAGCAGT
This sequence comes from Luteitalea sp., assembly GCF_022842525.1. Lineage (NCBI taxonomy): Bacteria > Pseudomonadati > Acidobacteriota > Vicinamibacteria > Vicinamibacterales > Vicinamibacteraceae > Luteitalea > Luteitalea sp. Next base: position 5,515 of record NZ_JALHPM010000084.1, on the reverse strand, counting down.
ACGTGCCGCAGTCACCGGTGGTGGTCTTCGCCAGTCCGCTGGTCGACCCGGGGCAGACGGTCACCGTGCAGTTCCGCGCCCCGACCCAGGCCGGCACGTACCCGTTCGTCTGCACGTTCCCGGGCCACTGGCGCCTCATGAACGGCATGCTCACCGTCGGTCAGTGAAGGGGGATTGGTCACCGGAAATCGGGCACCGGGCACCGGGCACCGGCAGTCGCCGAGTTGGGAGGGCCCGCTCGCCGAGCGGGCCGCTCACAGAACGTGCCCTCAGACGATGGGGGACGACGCCGGGCTCGGACGGCGGGTCCTGCACGGGCACGGGGGCGGGCTCGGTCGGCGGCGTCGCCGGGACGTCGTCGTCATCCGGCGTGCGCGTGGGCATCTCGCGGGGCGTCGGCGGTTCGACGGGCACGCCGGTGGTGGCATGACGGGTGACGGTCGAGGTGCTGACGGCGAGGGTCTCGTCGGTCATGCGCCCCGGTGTTTCACGATCGATGCCGACGCGCGCGGGCGCCGCGCGCCGGACTCACGGCGGCGCAGGCCCGACGGGTGGCATGCCGGATGTACGACGCGTAGCGGAACCGTCCGCCCGCCTCGCAGGGTCGCCTACGACGACTTGTTGCCGATGGTCCAGATGAACGACTGCACGTCGATCATGTCCTTGGCGCCACGCGGCTTCAGGTAGTCGTACAGGTCGCGACCGAAGGTCAGCACGCGCTGATACGTCTGCCAGGACGGCCTGGCGTTGTAGAGCAGATCCACGCCCAGTTTGCGCGCCGCTTCCTGCGTCGCCTGGGGCTTCACGAACAGGTGGGCGTCGGGCCGGGCCAGGAACGGCACGACCGTCAGGTTCGGCCACGTCAGCAGCTTGGTGGCCGCGGTCTTGGTCGGGAGGCCTTCGAGGGCCGAGGCCAGCGCCTCGAACAGCGGCGCGGTGGGCTGCGGGCTGTCGATGAGATCGGCCAGCGCCAGCAGGTACGGTTCGGGCGCGCCCTTGGTGAGCGCCCACGTCATCATCGGCAGTTCGCCCCGCGCGGCCAGCAGCGGCGACTCGGTGGTCTGCACCACCTGCATCACGAGGGCGCCGGCGGCCAGCGGATCGGTCGTGGCGAGCGCCCGCAGATGTCCCTCAGGCAGCAGCTGCTTCCACAAGGCGTGCTGCTCGACCTTCCAGCCGCGCTCGGCGGTCTGGTACTGCTCGCTGGCGAACCCGCCGGGGTAGTGCCGCTGGAAGCGTTTGTAGGCCTCGTCGCGGGTCCACTCGGGCGGCGTGGGCGGCTTGACGCCCACCGGATGGCAGTCCGAGGTGGTCTCCACCTTCCACCCCTCGAACGGCGTCACGTCGGGTGCGTCGCTGAGCGGCGTCACGAACGTCTTGCCGAGACGCTTGACCTCCTTGAGCCCGGATGCGTCGATGAAACCGACGCAGGCGTAGTTGTCGCCGATGCAGAAGACCTTGCCGACGCCCAGCTGCGGCATGTTCTTGTGCACCACGTAGGACCCAACGGAAAGCTCACCCATGACCCATGACTTTATCCCGTCCTGACACTCCTCTGCCCGAACCTCGCATTTCTGCGGGGTTTCCGAGGGGCCAGGGGGCCGGTGTGGGCCCTCAGGCGAAGCGGACGGGCAGGGCGTCGGCCACGGCGCCGAACGTCCGCGCCGCCGAGCCGATGGCCGGGGCGACGCACACGATGGGCGTTTCGCCGGCCCCGACCGACGGCAGATCCGGGCGGTCGAGCAGCAGCAGTTCGATGGACGGCACGTCCTTGAAACGGGGCACGCGATACTTCGCCATGTTGCCGTTGGTGATCGCGCCGTTGGCGAACGTGATCGCCTCGAACAGCGCCCCGCCGAGGCCCTGGACGATCGCGCCCTCGACCTGGTGACGCAGCCCATCCGGGTTGACGATGGCGCCGCATTCGTAGGCGACGACCAGCCGTTCCACCTTCAGGACGTTGTCGGTGCGACTGACTTCGGCCGCCGTGGCGATGTAGCTCCCCTTGTCGGTGCCACACGCGATGCCGAGCCCGCGCCCGTCGACGGAGGGCTTCGGCCAGCCTGCCCCCCTGGCGGCCGCCTGCAGCACGGCACGCATCCGGTCGTTGGTGAGGTGGCGCAGGCGATACTCGACCGCGTCCACGCCGAGGGCCCGCGCGATGGCGTCCATGTGCATCTCGCGGGCATGGTGGTTGGCCGTCGACGCCAGGCCACGGTACGAGCCCTGGCGCAGGGGCGACTCGGCGGCGTGGAACTGCGTGCGCACGTTCGGCACGTCGTACGGCGTGGCGAGACCGGCGCCGCCCGAGTTCCAGTTGTCGAACTCCCAGGCGGTCAGTCGTCCCTCGGCATCCACGGCAGCGGCGATCTCGATGACCCCGGCAGGACGCAGATAGCCGAACGAGAACTCCTCGGGCCGCGAGTACACCACCTTGACCGGCCGATTCACGGCCTTGGCCAGCCGCGCCGCCTCCACGGCCTGCTCCCCGGTGTGCTTGCCACCGTACGCGGAGCCGGTGTCGGGCACGATGACGCGGACGCGGTCCTCCGGGATGCGGAATGCCGTGGCCAGTTCCGAGCGCACGCCGAACGGGCGCTGCGTCCCGGTCCACACGGTGAGCCTGTCGCCCTCCCACTCGGCGACGGCCGCGCGTGGCTCGAGCGGCACGTGCGCGATGTAGGGAATGCGATAGGTAGCCGCGAAGGTGCGGGCGGCGGCCGTCCGTGCCTTGGCGGGATCGCCGGTCTGCGTCGGCGTCGAGCCGCGTCCGCCGGCCGCGGTGGACGCCGTGGCCTTCAGGTGGTCGTACAGCGTGGTGGCCGTCGGCAGTCCGTCCGGGACCGTCCACTCGGCCTTGATGGCGGAGGCGGCACGCCTGGCCAGCCGCGCCGACGAGGCGACGACGCCGGCAAAGGTGCCGTCGCGCACGACCGTCACGCCGTCCATGCCGCGCGCGCCGCTGTCGTCGACGGTCGTGAGCGTGCCGGTGTAGCCCGGCGGGCGCAGCATGCGGCCGTGGAGCATCCCCGGTCGCGTCAGGTCGGGCGTGTAGCGATGCTCGCCGGTGACGAAGCGGCGTCCATCCACCTTCGGCGCCGGTGTCCCGCGGACCGTCCACGCACTGCGCGGCATCAGGGGCGCATCGGCAGGCACGACGCCGGTGAGCTGACGGCCCTTCACCAGGTCGCCGAAGCCGACGTTCCGGCCGCCGCCGGTGATCTGGCCGGCGTCGCAGGTCAGCGAGGCGCGGGGCGCCCCGAGCTGTGCGGCGGCGCGGTCGATGAGCATCTCGCGCGCGGTCGCCGCGGCGCGGGCGAGCACGGGCGCCATGCGCGGCGTGGACAGCGATCCGAACGTGCCCTGATCGAACGGCACGAGGTCGGTGTCGGCCATCACGAGCGACACGCGATCGAGGGGCACGTGCAGTTCGTCGGCGATGGCCTGCGCGAGCGAGGTGCGGATGTTCTGCCCGATCTCGGTCTTGCCGGTGTAGCCGGTGATGCGACCGTCCTCGCTGACGTGCACCCAGGCCTTCACGTCGGTCGGCGCGCTGCCCTGACTGCCGGGGCGCCCCGACTCCTGGCCGCGGGCCTGGGTCGCGGCCACCAGCAGGCCGCTGCCGACGGTCGCGAAGATGGCGAGGAACGTGCGGCGTTCCAGCGCGAACCGCCAGGTCGGCGGGCTCGACAGCTCGTAGCGTTCGACCTCGAAGGTCTCGTCGTGGCGGGCGGTCATCGCTGGGCCTCCTGCGCAACCTGGGGTAGGGCCGGCTCTCCGAGCCGGCCGTCAGCGCCAGCTGATGGCGTCACGGCGCGCAGGCGTTCGGCGGCGAGGTGCACGGCCCGCACGATGCGCGTGTGGGTGCCGCAGCGACAGACGTTGCGATCCAGCACGCGGGCGATGTCGGCGTCGGTCGGCGAGGGGGTGGTCCGCAGCAGGGCGACCGTGGCCATCACCATGCCCGACGTGCAGTAGCCACACTGGAACGCCTCGACCTCGAGGAACGCCTGCTGGACGGGATGCAGCACGCCGTTGGTCGCGAGGCCCTCGATGGTGACGATCTGCGCCTTGGCCACCGCGCTCACCTTGGCCACACAGGACCGCATGGCGCGGTTGTCCACGAGCACGGTGCACGAGCCGCACTGGCCCTCGCCGCACCCGTAGCGCGCGCCGACCAGGTCGAGGTCGTCACGCAGCACCGAGAGGAGGGTGTCGTCGGCGTCGGCCTGGACGTCATGGGCCGTGCCGTTGATGCGAAGGGTATAGGTGGGCATGGAGAACGCCTTCCCGGGCGTCGCGTCCACGCCGGACGACGGGCCGCACGCTCCCCTGCGTCATATCACATCCGTAAGGCGGGCGCGAGGTGCCGGACGCCCGGCAGCACGGCGCGGCTACAATGCCCCCCACTGGAGCTCTTGTGACTGATCTGCGTGACCGCGTCGTCCTCATCACCGGCGCCTCGACCGGTATCGGCGCTGCCGCAGCCCTGGCCTTCGCCCGGGCCGGCAGCAAGCTGGCCCTGCACTACAACGCGAGCGCGGCAGAAGCCGCCGCGGTCGCCAGCGCGGCGCACGCGCTCGGCGCCGAGACGCTGCTGACGCAGGGCGATCTCGCGCACGCGACCGCCGTGCCCCGCATCGTCGCCGAGGTCATGGAGCGCTACGGTCGGATCGACGTGTTGATCAACAACGCCGGCGGCATGCTGGGGCGCCGCAGCATCGCCGACTACTCGGAGTCGCATCTGCACGAGGTGCTGGCCCTCAACGTCACCCAGGTGGTGCTGTTCGTGCACGAGGTCGTGCCGATCATGCGCCGCCAGGGGGGCGGCGCCATCATCAACGTCAGTTCGATCGCGGCGCGCACCGGCGGGGCTGGCGGCGCGGTGCTCTACGGCGCGGCCAAGGGCTTCATCTCCACGGCCACCCACGGCTGGGCGCGAGAACTGGCGGGCGACAACATCCGCGTCAACGCCGTCTCGCCCGGCGTGGTGACGACGCCGTTTCACGAGCGCTACTCGACGCCAGCCCAGTTGGAGGCGATGCGCGCGTCGATTCCGGTCGGGCGGCTCGGCACCGCGGAGGAGTGTGCCGGCACGTTCCTCTACCTGGCATCCGAGTCGATGTCCGGCTACGTGACCGGCCAGATCGTCGAAGTGAACGGCGGCCAGTACATGCCGTAGCGGCGGGCTCGGCATCACGCCCGGTCGTGGCTGCGCGTAGAATACGGGCTCCCGCAATCGTTGGAGGATCGCGCATGAGTGTCACCCGTCGGGAATTCGGCAAGCTGGCCATGGCCACCGTGCCCGCGACATTGATCGGCGATCGCTCGCTGGCCAGTGCACAGGCCACACCAGGACCGAATTCGTTGATCAATGGCGTGCAGGTCGGCGTCATCACCTACAGCTACCGCGCCATGCCGGACCAGAGCGCGGAGGCCGTGCTGCGCTACGTGCTCGAGTCGGGCATCAGCGCCGTGGAGCTGATGGGCGGCCCGATCGAGGCCTTTGCCGGCG
>NZ_JALHPM010000083.1:0-28183 GCF_022842525.1 Luteitalea sp. | reverse complement strand
GACGCGTGGTCATCCCTCCTCATCTCCGCGAAGCTGCCGGGGCGTCCGCCGACGTGGACGTGCTCGGCCTCCAGAACTGCCTCGACGTGTGGAACAGCGACCGCCTCCGGTCCAAGGTTCTGTCCGACGGATTGAACGACACCCATCTCGCCGACCTCGCCGCCCTGGGGATCTGACAGCGTCATGCACGCACCGGTACTAGTCGCGGAGGTCATCAGCCAGCTGGCACCCGCTCGCGGGGGCCTGTTCGTCGACTGCACCCTGGGTGCGGGCGGGCACACCCGCGCCCTGCTGGAGGCCGGCGCCAGCCGAGTCCTCGGGTTCGATCGCGACCGCTCGGCGCTGGCGCTCGCTGCCGAGTCGCTGCACGACCGTCTCGACCGCGTCGACATGGTCCACGCCGACTACCGCTCCCTCGGTGCGGTCCTCGACGCCCGCGGCATCCCGCTGGTCGACGGCGGCATCCTCGCCGACCTCGGCGTCTCCTCCATGCAGTTGGACGATGCCGCGCGGGGATTCAGTTTTCGCGCCGACGCGCCGCTCGACATGCGGATGGATCGCGACAGCGGCCTGACCGCCGCGGCGCTGCTCCAGACCGTCGAGGAGACGGCGCTCGCCGACATCATCTACCAGTACGGCGAGGAGCGCTTCTCGCGCCGCATCGCGCGCGGCATCGTCCGTGCCCGGGAGACCGGGCCGATCGAGACCACCGGCCAGCTCGCCGCCATCGTGCGCCGCGCCGTCCCCACGCGGGGCTGGCAGCGCATCGACCCGGCGACGCGCACGTTCCAGGCCCTGCGGATCTGGGTCAATCGCGAGCTCGAGGGCCTCGAGGACTTCATCCGCCTGGCCGTCAGTCGCCTGCTCGCCGGCGCGCGGCTCGCCATCATCGCGTTCCACTCGCTCGAGGACCGGATCGTCAAGCACACGTTCCGCGCCCTCGCGCAGGCCGACGCGCCGCTGATCAGTCTGGTCACCCGTCGTCCGCTCGAAGCCTCCGACGAGGAGATCGCGCAGAACCCCCGTGCGCGCAGCGCCAAGCTGCGCGTCGCCGAAAGGCTGGCCTGACGTGGAACCCGACTACGGTCTTCGCAAGCGGGTCCAGAACCAGCCCATCCAGCGCGAACTCGACGTGGCGCGCCAGCGCGAGCTGGTTCGCACGGTGATCGGTGGTGCTTGCGTGCTGGTGGCCGTCATGTTCGCGGCCTGGCAGCATCTCGACGCGCGTCGGCTCGGCAAGGTGGAGTTCGATCTCACCGAGCGCCAGTCCGGCCTGCTGGAAGAGCGTCGTCACCTCGCCCTCGAGAAGGTCTTTCTCGAGGGGCCGGCTCGTGTCGAGGCGATCGCCACGCACCAGCTCGGCATGAAGCCGCCGACGCGCGAGACCTCCGCGGTGATCGAGCGCGTCACCGTGACATCGTCGCCGACCAGCGCAGTGGTGGCGCAGCGGTGAGTCGGCACGGGAAGGACGCCACCGATCTGCTGTCCGGGCTGGACTCCAGCGCCGCGGCCCTCAACAACGCGCGGGTCGTCCGTGACGCGCAGCGTGCCGACCAGGAGCAGGCCGCCGTCCCGGGCGACTGGCGGGTGACGGTGCGGCCGCGCCTGGCCTTCGTCGCGGTGCTCCTCGTGCTGTGGGCGCTCGGGATCTGTGCCAGGCTCGTCGTGCTGCAGGTGGTGCAGCACAAGGCCCTGGTGGCCCGGGCCGAGAGTCAGCAGAACCAGACGATCGAGCTCAATCCCCGCCGCGGTCGCATCCTCGACCGCTCCGGTCGGGTGCTCGCGTCCAGCGTCGACGGCGACGTGATCTACGCCGTGCCGAGCGACGTCGACGACCCCGAGGCGCTCGCCAGCACGTTGTGCGATGCGCTCGAGGACTGCGACGGCGAAGAGCGCAAGTCGCTCGTGCAGCGTCTCGACAGCCGCCGCGGCACCACGACCGTGCTGAGCACGCTGTCGCCGGAGGAAGCCGACCGCATCGTGGACCTCAAGCAGGACGGCTTCGTCGTCGACCGCGGCAAGGGCGGCCGGACCGGCTCGCTCAGGTTCATCACCCGCGACCTCGAGGATGCCGCTGGCCTCGCCGAACGCGTCTGCGGCACGCTCGTCCGCTGCACCGAGGACGCGCGCGAGACCATCGAGAAGCGCCTGCAGGGCAAGCTGGACTTCGTCTATATCCGCAAGCGCGCCACGCCGGCCCAGGCCCAGCGCGTCGCCGCCATGAAGCTGGCCGGCGTCGGCTTCATGAAGGAGAGCCGCCGCTACTACCCGAATCGCGATCTCGCCGGCCCGCTGCTCGGCTCGGTCAACGCCAAGAACTCCGGCGTCAGCGGCCTCGAGCTCGTCCACAACAAGCTGGTCACCGGCACCGGCGGCACGCTCATCGTCCAGAAGGACGCCAACCAGAACACGCTGGCGGGCAGCCTGCGTCAGGCGCCGACGGCGGGTGTGACCATCGAGCTGACGATCGACGCCCAGCTGCAGCACATCGCCGAGCGCGAGCTGCGGGCCGCGGTGGAGGAACACGGCGCCATCGGCGGCACCGTGGTGATGATGGACCCGCACACGGGCGAGATTCTCGCGCTCGTCAGCGAGCCGCACTTCAATCCCAACGACTCGAGCACGGTCGATCGCGACTCGCGCGTCAATCGCGCCGTCGAGTCGATCTACGAGCCGGGCTCCACCTTCAAGACGATCACGGCCGCGGCGGCCCTCGAAGAGAACGTCATCAAGCCCACCGACATCGTCGATGCGACCATGCCGTGCCGATTCGGCTCGGCCAAGGCGATCACCGACGTCCATCAGGTCGGCGTCGTGTCCTTCGAGAAGGTGTTCGCCAAGTCGAGCAACTGCGGCACGGCTCGCGTGGCCGTCAACCGGCTCGGCACGGAGAAGCTGATGCGCTACGTCCGCCGCTTCGGCTTCGGCGTGCGGACCGGTCGCGACTTCCCGGCCGAGAGCGGCGGCATGCTCAAGCCGATCAAGAGCATCAAGGAGCACGATCTCGCGCGTATCGCCATCGGCTACACCGTGGCGGTGACGCCACTGCAGATGGCCGCCGCGATCAGCGCCGTGGCCAACGGCGGCGAACTGCTCAAGCCCCGCATCGTCCGGGCGACGATCTCGGGCGGCGTGCGCAAGGAGAGCCACCGGGAAGTCGTGCGGCGCGCCATCTCGGCGCGCACCTCGGCGCGGCTCACCACGATGATGGAGTCGGTCGTCGAGGAGGGCACCGCCAAGTCGGCCCGCATCCAGGGCTACACGATTGCCGCCAAGACGGGCACCGCGCGCAAGCTGAACGAAGGCGGCCGCGGCTACCTCATGGAGTACATGGCGTCGACGGCCGGGTTCTTCCCGTCGCGCAACCCCGCCGTGGCGATGATCGTCGTCATCGACGCGCCGAAGCGGAAGGGGTACTTCGGCGGTGCCGTCGCCGCGCCGGTCTTCCAGCGCATCGCCGATGCGGCCCTGCGCCACCTGGCCATCGCGCCCAACGTCGACCGGCAGCCGCCCATCGTCGTGGCGCGCGGCAGCGACGGGCCGAGCATCGCGCCGGCGCGGGTCGACGCCCGCTCCGGGCCGCGCATCGCCGCCGGCAGTCGCACCGAGATGCCGGACCTGTCGGGCCTCAGCGCCCGCGCGGCCGTCCGCACGCTCGTGGAACTCGGGTGGGAAGCGCGGCTGCACGGCACGGGCTCGTTCGTCGCCCGACAGAGCGTGGCCGCGGGCATGCCGGTCGGTGACGGCGGCGTCTGCCTCCTCGAACTGTCGCGTTTCCCGGTCGACGCCGAACCAGTCGTGGAGGACGAGCGCTGATGGCCGCACGTCCCCTCGCCGAGATCGTCGCGGAGGTCGCACGCCTCACGCCGCTGCAGGTGCCGGACCTCGGCGCCGTCGCTGCGCGTGAGGTGACGGCCATCGCGTACGACTCGCGCCAGGTCGTGCCCGGGGCCATCTTCGTCGCGTTGCGCGGGGCGCAGCGCGACGGCGCGACGTACGCCGCCCAGGCGGTCGAGCGGGGGGCCATCGCGATCGTCGCCGACAGCCCGGGTGAGGCGACGGCCGGCGTACCGTGGATCGTCGCCGGGCAGGGACGCGTGGCGCTGGCGGCGTGTGCCGTCGTGTACCACGGGCATCCGAGTCGGGCGCTGACCCTGGTAGGCGTCACCGGCACCAACGGCAAGACGACGTCGACCTATCTGCTCGAAGCGGTCTTCAACGCCTGCGGCTGGACGAGCGGGCGCATCGGCACCACCGGCTACCGCGTCGGCAGCGACGAACGTCCGTCGGCCCGCACCACGCCGGAGGCGCCGGACCTGCAGGGGCTGCTGCGCGAGATGGTCGACGCCGGGTGCCGCGCCTGTGCGATGGAGGTGTCGTCGCATGCCCTCGACCTGGAGCGTGTCACCTTCACGCACTTCGGGGCGGCGATCTTCACCAACCTGACCCGCGATCACCTCGACTACCACGGCGACATGGAGGCGTACTTCGCCGCCAAGCGTCGACTGTTCGAGATGCTGCCGCCCGACGCGCCGGCGGCGATCAATCTCGATGACCCGCGTGGCGAACGCCTGCTCGGCGTCGTGCGTCGACCGGTGGGCTACGCGCTGACGCGCGAGGCCGATGTGTCGCCGACCTCGCTGTCGCTGACGCTGGACGGCATCGACGCGCACCTGCGGACGCCGGCCGGACCGATGCGGCTGCGGACCCGCCTGCCCGGCCGGCCCAACGCGTACAACGCCCTGGGCGTCATCGCGGCCTGCATCGGGCTCGACGTGCCGCTGGCGTCGATTGAAGCCGGCCTCGCGGACGTGCCGGCGGTGCCCGGCCGCTTCGAGCTGGTCTCCGGCCCGAAAGACGACGTCAGCGTCATCGTCGACTACGCCCACACCGACGATGCGCTGAAGAACCTGCTGGAGACGGCCCGTGCGCTGGCCCCCCAGCGCATCGTCACGGTGTTCGGCTGCGGCGGCGATCGCGATCGGTCCAAGCGTCCTCTGATGGGCGCGGTCGCGGCGCGCCTCAGCGATCTCGTCATCCTCACGTCCGACAACCCGCGCTCCGAGGATCCGGCGGCGATCATCGAGGACATCAAGCGTGGCCTCGTGCAGCCCGAGCGGCCGACCAGGCACGCGGGCCAGACCGTGGCCGCCGTCCAGTCGACGCCGTGGCGCGCCATCGTCGACCGCGAAGAGGCCATCACCAAGGCCGTCGTGGAGGCCATGCCCGGCGATCTGGTGCTGATTGCCGGCAAGGGCCACGAGTCCACGCAGACCATCGGCGATCGCGTCCTGCCCTTCGAGGACGGCGCCGTGGCGCGGGCGGCCCTGCGCCGTCGTGGGGGTATGCGGTGAGCGGTCAGCCGTTCGCCCTGACGGCGCGCGAGATGGCCGACGCCTTCGGCGGTGTGCTCGGCTATGGCGCCGAGACCCAGCCGCTGACCACGGTGTCCATCGACACGCGGACCCTCGTCCCGGGCGATCTGTACGTGGCCATCCGCGGACCGCGCTTCGACGGCCACGCGTTCGTGGCCGAGGCCATTGCGCGCGGCGCCGCCGGCGTCGTCGTGAGCGACCCCGCGGCCGTGACGGCCACGCATCTGCCGGTCATCGTCGTCGAGGACACGCTGCGCGGCCTGCAGGAGGCGGCGCGTGTCATTCGTCGTCGATCGGGGTCCACGGTCGTGGCGATCACCGGCAGCGCGGGCAAGACGACGACCAAGGAGATCACGGCGACGCTGCTCGCGCGCCGCTTCACCACCTTCCGCAATCGCGGCAACCTGAACAACCACATCGGCCTGCCGCTGTCGCTGTTCGAGCTGCACTCCGCGCCACAGTTCGCGGTGATGGAACTCGGCATGAGCGGCTTCGGCGAGATCAGCCGCCTGGTGTCGATCGCCGAGCCCGGCGTGCGGGTCTGGACCAACGTCGGCGAGGCACACCTCGGGTTCTTCTCGTCGGTGGACGACATCGCCATCGCCAAGCAGGAGATTCTCGAGGGCGCGACGAGCACCGACGTCTTCATCGCCAACGCGGGCGACCCGCGGGTCGCTGCCCGCACCGGTGGCTTCCCGGGGCAGGTCATCACGTTCGGCGTCGACGTGGCGGCCGACGTCGCCGTCACCGACGTCCAGTCGCGCGGCCTGGACGGCACGTCCGCCCGGCTGTCGCTGCGCGGCGACGTGCATGCCGTGGAGACGCGCCTGCTCGGCACGGCCAATCTGGCCAACATCGCGGCCGCGTCGGCCGTGGCGCTGCACGCCGGGCTGGCTGCCGACGACATCGTCGCCGGCATCGCGGACCTCGCCCCCGCGGCACATCGTGGCGAGGTGGTCCGCGCACCTGGCGGCTGGGTCGTCGTCGACGACGCCTACAACTCGAGTCCCTCGGCACTCATCAAGGCGCTGCAGACGCTCGCGGCGGCGCCCGGCCGTCACGTGGTTCTGCTCGGCGAGATGCTCGAGCTCGGCGACTTCAGCGACCGCTATCACGCGCAGTGCGGCACGGTGGCGGCCGAACTCGGTGTCGCGCTCGTCGTGGCCGTCGGCGGTTCGCCGGCGCGGGCCCTGGCCGATGCGGCCAGCGCAGGCGGAGTGCGAATCGTGCACCACGTCGCCGACAGCGCGGCGGCCGCAGCCCTGGCCCGCAGCCTCGTGCGCCCCGGTGATGCCGTCCTCGTCAAGGGATCGCGCGGCATCCGCATGGAAGCCGTCGTCGCGGCACTGACGGAGGGGGCACGCTGATGCTGTACCACCTCCTGTTCCGCTTCCACGACACCTTCTCGTTCCTGAACGTCACCCGCTACATCACGTTCAGGACCGCGGCGGCGAGCATCACCGCGCTGATCATCAGCCTGGCGTTCGGCGGCGTGCTGATCCGCAAGCTGCGCGAGTTCCAGATCGGGCAGGTCATCCGCCATGAAGGTCCGGAGAGCCACCGGCCCAAGGCCGGCACGCCGACGATGGGCGGCCTGCTGATCCTGGCCGCGGCCATCATCCCGACGCTGCTGTGGGCCGACCTCACCAACGCCTACATCTGGATCGCCGTGCTCGCGACGCTGGCCTTCGGCGCCATCGGCTTTGCCGACGACTACCTGAAGATCACGCGGCGCAACCACCACGGCCTGCTGCCGCGCTACAAGATGGGCGGCCAGATCGTCGTGGCCGTGACGGTCGGCGTCGTGTTGCTCGTGCTCGCGAACAAGGGCCTCTACAACACGCGGCTGATCTTTCCCTTCTTCAAGGATCTGATCCCCGACCTCGGCTACTTCTACGTGGCGTTCGCCGGCTTCGTGCTGGTGGCGTGGTCCAACGCGGTGAACCTGACCGACGGGCTCGACGGGCTGGCCATCAGCACCTTCGCCGTCGCGGCGGCCGCGTTCACGGCGCTGGCCTACGTGACCGGCCACGCCGTCCTGGCCGAGTACCTGCTGCTGGTGCGCTTTCCGCCGGCGGGCGAGCTCACCATCTTCTGCGGTGCGCTGGTCGGCGCCAGTCTCGGTTTCCTCTGGTTCAACTCGTACCCGGCCGAGATCTTCATGGGCGACGTCGGGTCGCTCGCGCTCGGTGGCGCCATCGGCACGGTCGCGCTGCTGATCAAGCAGGAACTCCTGCTGGTCATCGTCGGCGGCGTGTTCGTCGTCGAGGCGGCCTCGGTGGTGATCCAGGTGGCGTCCTTCAAGTTGCGCGGCAAGCGCGTGTTCCGGATGGCGCCGCTGCATCACCACTTCGAGCTCAGTGGCTGGAGCGAGCCGAAGGTCATCACCCGTTTCCTGATCATCGCGATCGTGTGCGCGTTGTTCAGCCTCACCACGTTGAAGCTCCGATGACGACGACTCCCTACGACGTCTCGGGGCGCCACGTGGCGGTGGTCGGCGGCGGCCGGAGCGGCCTGGCGGCCAGTCGTCTCGTGGTGCAGCGAGGCGGACAGGTGACGCTGATCGATACCAAGGCCGATCTCGCCGAGCGCGACGAACTGCTGGCGCTCGGTGTCCGCCTGCACCTCGGCGCCATGCCCGACGACGTGCCGCGCGAGGCCGCACTGGTGATCGTCAGCCCCGGTGTGCCGGCCGATGCGCAGCCACTCCAGGCGGCGCGCGCCCGTGGCATCACGGTGATCGGCGAGCTCGAGTTCGCCTCGTCGTTTCTCGCCGGCCCGGTCGTCGCCATCACGGGATCGAAGGGCAAGTCGACGACGACGACGCTGGTGGGACGGATGCTGGAGGCGGCGGGCCGCCCCGTGCTCGTCGGCGGCAACATCGGCGTGCCGCTGTCGGCACAGGTCGAGGCCGCAACGCCAGACACCTGGCACATCGTCGAGACCAGCTCCTTCCAGCTGGAGACGATCGCCCGCTATCACCCGCACGTCGCGGTGTGGTTGAACTTCTCGCCCGATCACCTCGACCGCCATGGCACCGAGGCGGTCTACGAGCAGGCCAAGGCTCGCGTCTTCGAGAACCAGACACCGAGTGACTGGGCGGTGGTGCCGGCACACGACGCGCGCATCCGCGGCTTCGCGGCTGCCCGGGGGGCGCAGATCGTGACGTTCGGCGCCGACCTCGCCGTCGAGGACGGCGTCGGCCTTGCAGGGGATGTCATCGCGCGCCGTCAGACGCCGGGGCGCATCGAGCCGCTGGTGCCCGTGTCGGCCGTCAGGCTGACCGGCCGGCACATGCTCGGCAACGTGATGGCGGCGTGTGCCGTGGCGGATCTGGCCGGTGTGTCAAGCGAGGCCATGACCCGCGCGGTCGAAGGCTTCACCGGTCTCGAGCATGCGCTGGAGTACGTGGCGACGGTCGGCCGGACGAGGCTCTACAACGACTCGAAGGCCACCAACGTCGAGGCCGCCACGATGGCGGTCGAGGCGTTCGATGGACCGGTCACCGCGATTGTCGGTGGCGTGTACAAGGGCGGCGACTTCGCGCGCCTCGGCCCGCCGCTGCAGGCCCGTGGCGGGTCCGTCATCGCGATGGGTGAGGCTGCGCCGCTGGTGGCGGAAGCGCTGGCGGCCTTCGTGCCGGTGGCGCGTGCCGCCTCGCTCGAGGACGCCGTCGCCGAGGGTCTGGCGCAGCGCCGCGAGGGTGGTGTGGTGCTGCTGGCGCCGGCGTGCGCCAGTTTCGACATGTTTCGCGACTACGCCGATCGTGGTCGCGCGTTCAAGGCCATCGTGGCCCGCCTCGCGGCGGCCGCTGGCCAGGCGGAGGTGCGGAACGGGTGAACAGTGAGCAGTCATCAGCAGGCGAGACGCGGTCAAGAGCTGGCCGCTGGGAACGCAGGCTGCCCCGGTCTGCGAGGTCGGTGTCTCGGCCCGTACGTCTGCTGATGGCTGCTGACTGGTCACTGGTCGTTCCGCACCCCATCGTTTCGGGCGCAGCGCGCTGCGTCTTTAGAGGGGGAGGGTCATGGCTCGCAAGTTGAAGTCGGACAAGTGGCTCTTCGGAGCCGCCTTCTTCCTCGTCTGCGTCAGCGTCGTGATGGTCTACAGCGCCCTGGCCGGCAAGGCCATGGACGCCACGTCGATCTCCGTCCAGCTGATGGCACGGCAGGCGACCTGGGTCCTGGTCGGGTCGCTGCTCATGGTCGTGGTGATGCGGGTGGACTACCGGGCGTGGCAGCACCCCACGGTGATCAACACCGCGCTCGGCGGCGTCTTCGCCGCGCTCGTGCTGCTCGCCCTGATGAAGCTGTTCGGCACCGGACACGACGTCAAGGGCGCGGTGCGCTGGCTCGGCGTCGGCGGCATCGGCATCCAGCCGTCGGAGTTCGCCAAGCTGGCCGTCATCCTCTTCGTGGCCAAGCTGCTCAGTCAGCGTCTGGACCGCATCAACGACTTCAGGAGCGTGCTCCTGCCGGTCGGCTGCGTGCTGGGCGTGCTGGCGATGCTCATCCTCTATCAGCCGGACCTCGGCACCACGGTCTCCATCGCCATCGTCGCCTTCACGATGCTGTTCGCCGGCGGACTCAGCCTGCAGTATCTCGGCCTCTCGGCGCTGGTGGCCGTGCCCACCCTGTACGTGCTGGTGTGGAACAGCGAGTACCGCCGACTGCGCCTGACGGCCTTTCTCGACCCCTGGGCCGATCCGCTTGGAAGCGGCTTCCAGATCATCCAGTCGCTGATCGCGGTCGGCACGGGCGGGTACTTCGGTCGCGGCCTGATGGAGGGCGTGCAGAAGCTCCGGTTCCTGCCGGAGCCGCAGACCGACTTCATCTACGCCGTCATCGCCGAGGAACTCGGCCTGGTCGGCGCGGTGGCCGTGCTGCTCGCGCTGATCGTCATCGCCTGGCGCGGCCTGCGCATCGCCGCCAACGCCCAGGACAGCTTCGGCGCGTTCCTGGCCATCGGGCTGACGGCGATGATGGCCGTGCAGGGCCTGATCAACATCAGCGTGGTGCTCGGGCTGCTGCCGACCAAGGGGTTGCCGCTGCCGTTCGTCAGCGCAGGCGGGTCCTCGATGCTGGTCAACCTGATCGGCCTCGGCATCCTGCTCAACGTGTCGCAGCACGCGACGAGTGAATCCTGACGACGTGGACGCGCGCACCGACAGCTCGCGACCACGTCATGTGGTGATTGCCGGTGGCGGCACGGGGGGACACCTGTACCCCGGCATCGCCGTCGCGCATGCCCTGAAGAAGCGGGATCCCCGCACGGTGGTGACCTTCGTCGGCACCGCGCGGGGCATCGAGGCACGCATCGTGCCGCAGGAGGGTTTCGAGCTGGACCTGATCCGGAGCGCGGGATTGAAGGGCAAGAGCGCCGGTGCCGTCGCCCGCGGCGTCGGCCTGCTGCCGTTGAGTGCGCTCGACGCGTGGCAGACGCTGTCGCGCCGTCGTCCCGATCTCGTCATCGGTGTCGGCGGCTACAGCTCCGGGCCCGTCCTCGCGATCGCCGCGGCCCGCAGCATCCCCACGCTCCTGCTCGAGCAGAACGCGACCCCCGGCCTGACCAACCGCTGGCTGGCCCGCCTGGTCGACGGCGCCGGCGTCACCTACGAGTCGTCTCTGCGCTACTTCCATGGCCACGGGTTCGTGTCCGGCAATCCGGTCCGGGAGGCGTTCCTCTCGATCGGACCGCGGCCGGCCACGGTGACGGAACGGCGGATTCTCGTCTTCGGAGGCTCACAGGGTGCACACGCGATCAATCAGGCGATGGTGGCGGCAGCGACGCACGTACGTGACATACCGGGCCCGTGTGCGATCGTGCACCAGACGGGAGAGCGCGACCTCGAAGCGGTGAAGGCCGGGTACGCCGCGGCCGGCATCGTCGCCGACGTCCGCGCCTTCATCGCCGACATGCCGCACCAGATGGCCGAGGCGGACGTCGTGGTCTGCCGCGCCGGCGCGACGACGCTCGCCGAGCTGACGGCTGCCGGTCGTGTCGGCATCCTGATTCCGTTCCCGCTGGCCACCGACGATCACCAGCGCGCCAACGCCCGCACCATCGAGGCGGCAGGCGCGGCCGTCATGCTCGACGAGAAGGATCTGACCGGCGAGCGCCTCGGCGCCGAGCTCACGGCCCTGCTGACCGACGACGACCGGCGACTGACGATGGCGACCCGGGCCCGCGGCCTGGCGCGCCCGGACGCCGCCGACGTCATCGCGGCGCGCGCCGAGACGCTGATGCAGGGGGCGCACTGACATGGGCGAGACGATGCGTCACGTCCACTTCGTCGGCATCGGCGGCATCGGCATGAGCGGCATCGCCGAACTGCTGGTGAATCTCGGCTACCGGGTCAGCGGCTCGGACGCCCGCAGCACCGACATCACGCGCCGTCTGGCCGGGATGGGCGTGCGCGTCGCCGAAGGACACGCCGCCGAGCACATCGGCGATGCCGACGTCGTGGTCGTCACGTCGGCGGCGCGGCAGGACAACCCCGAGATCGTCGAGGCCCGCCGCTGCGGTGTGCCCGTCATCGCCAGGGCCGAGATGCTGGCCGAGCTGATGCGCTTGCGGCGCATCGGCATCGCCATCGGTGGCGCGCACGGCAAGACCACCACCACGTCGATGGTCGCGCTGATGCTCGAACGCGCCGGACTCGACCCGACCGCCGTCATCGGCGGGCGCCTCAGCGCCTTCGGCAGCAACGCCCGGCTGGGCCAGGGCGACGTCATCGTGGCCGAGGCCGACGAGAGCGACGGGTCGTTCCTGAAGCTGTCACCGGTGATCAGCGTCATCACCAACGTCGATCGCGAGCACCTCGATCACTACGGCACCTTCGAAGCGGCACTCGAGGCCTTCGTCGCCTTCGCCAACAAGGTGCCCTTCGATGGCACGGTCGTGGTCGGCGTCGACGACCCGGTGCTGGCCGGCCTCGTGCCGCGGATGACGCGGCGCGTGGTCACCTACGCCACCGACCGCGACGACGCGATGCTCGTGGCGAGGGCGATCGTGTCGGCGCAGGGCACCTCGCGCTGCGAGGTGTGGCGCCGCCCGGCGCACGGCGATGGCCCTCCGGAGTGCCTCGGCACGCTGGTGCTGCACGTCCCGGGCCGACACAACCTGCGCAATGCGCTGGCGGCCGTCGGCGTCGGACTGGAACTCGGCCTGTCGTTCGACCGCATCGCGGCGGGGCTGGCGGAGTTCCGCGGTGCCGAGCGACGTCTGCAGGTGATGGGCGAGAGGGCCGGCGTCCTCGTCGTCGACGACTACGGGCACCATCCGACGGAGATCGCCGCGGTCATCGCCGCGTGTCGCGAAGCGTGGCCGCGCCGCCTGGTGCTGCTGTTCCAGCCGCATCGCTACACGCGCACGGCCGGACTCCTCGACGAGTTCGCGGCGGTGCTGGCCACCGCCGACCAGGTCTGCCTGCTGCCCATCTACGCGGCCAGCGAGGACCCGCTGCCGGGCGTGACCTCCGCGGTGCTCGGCGACGCGATCGTGCGGCACGGCGGTGCGCCGGTGCAGCTGATCGACGGGCTCGCCGAGGCGCCGGCCGCCGTCGCGGCCGTGGCCGCGCGCGGCGATGTCATCGTGACCCTCGGCGCCGGCTCGGTCGGGAGTCTGGGGCCGCAGGTGCTGCAGGCGTTGGAGGCGCGCGGCTGATGCCACCACGACCTGCCGGTGCTCGACGGGTGCCACCCGCGACCACGCGCGACCCTCGCCTGTTGCGGGCCCGCGCGGGCGGCCTCCGTGCGTCCCGATCGTGGCGACCGCGCCTGCGCAGCACCCTGCGGCTGGCGGCCATCTCGCTGGCGTTGCTCGGATCGGGCTGGTACGTCCAGGACGTCATGACCACCGGTGCGGCCTTCGCCGTCGTCGAGCTCAAGGCGATCGGCAACTCGCGGCTGTCGGAAGGCGAGATCGAGGCGCTGCTCGACGGACTCAAGGGACGCAACATCGTCACCACACCGCTCGAGCCGTGGCGCGATCGGCTGCTGTCGTCTCCGTGGGTGCGAGAGGCGACGCTGCGCCGCGCCCTGCCGGGGACGATCGAGGTGCGCATCGCCGAGCGGGTGCCGATGGCCGTGGCGCGGTCGGGCGACACGCTCCTGCTCATCGACGAACTCGGCACCGTGGTCGACGAGTTCGGTCCGCGCTACCGGTCACTGGACCTGCCCATCGTCGAGGGCCTGATGGAGCGCGACGGCAAGCCGGCCCCGCCCGATGACGCACACGTCGCCCTGGTGGCAGAGGCGCTGGCCTCGCTGCGCGCCGCCAACCTGCTGGGGCGCATCTCGCAGATCGACGTGCGCCACCTGCGCAACGTGACGGTGCTGCTGATGGACGACCCGGCGGTGCTGCAGCTGGGGCACGCCGACTTCGGTGAGCGCGTCCTGGCGTACCTCGACATGAAGGAACGCCTGGTCCGGATGGTCGACCAGGTCGAGTCGGTGGATTTGCGGTTCGAGAACCGCGTGTACGTGCGCCCCCGCAAGGCGGGGGTGACTTTCGCGTCGATGCCACAGGTCCCGTCGGAGGAGACCGTGGAGGAAGCGCTGGCGGAGCCAGAGGATGTCGATGGGCAGCAGTGACGTGATGGGACGACCCGTGGGAGGGCACCGTGGCTCGAAATGAACGCTACCTGGTGGGGCTCGATGTCGGCACCACCAAGGTCGCCGCGATCGTCGGTGAGGTCACCGACGACGGCGGGGTCGAGATCATCGGGATTGGGACGGCCGACGCCAAGGGCATCCGGCGGGGGGCGGTGGTCAACCTCGAGGAAGCGGTCGAATCGATCAAGCGGGCGATCGAGGAGGCGGAGCTGACGGCCGGCATCGAGATCGACTCCGTCTACCTGACGCTGTCGGGCGCGCACATCAAGGGCTTCAACAGCCGCGGTGTCGTCGCCGTCTCGGGCAAGACGCGCGAGATCACCCGCGAGGACGTCCGGCGGGCCATCGACGCCGCCAAGGCGTTCGCGCTGCCCAGCGGCCGCGAGATCCTCCACGTGCTGCCGCAGGACTTCGCGGTGGACGACGAGGAGGGCATCGCCGACCCGGTCGGCATGACCGGGTCGCGACTGGACGTCAACGTCCACATCGTCACCGGCGGGGCGGCGTCGATGCAGAACCTCATCGCCTGCGTCAACCGCGCCGGCGTGACCGTCGTCGACACGGTGCTGGAACAGATCGCGGCCGCCGAGGCGGTGTTGACGCCGGACGAGCGCGAGCTCGGCGTCGCGGTCGTGGACATCGGCGGTGGCACGACCGACTTCGCGATCTTCGAGCGCGGCAGCCTGTGGCACACCGGCGTCGTCGCCATCGGTGGCGACCACTTCACCAACGACATCGCCGTCGGCCTGCGCACGCCGGTGCCGGATGCCGAGAAGCTGAAGCGCCGCTGCGGGTGCGCGCTCAACTCGATGGTCGGCGAGGACGAGACGATGGAGGTGGCCAGCGTCGGTGGCCGCCGGCCGCGCGTGATGTCGCGGCGCATCCTCTCGCAGATTCTCCAGCCGCGGGCCGAGCAGGTCTTCCACATGCTGTGGGACGAGATCGACAAGGCCGGCTGCAGCAACTCGTTGCACTCGGGCATCGTGCTCACCGGCGGCGGCGCGGCCCTCGACGGCATGGCCGAGATCGCCGAGCAGATCTTCGACCTGCCGGTGCGCCGTGGCGTGCCGGCCGGCGCCAACGGGCTCGGCGACCAGGCCAGCAGCCCCATCTATGCGACGGCCGTCGGTGCCGTCATGTACGCGAGCCGGAATCGGCCTCCGGCGCACGCGCCCAGCAACGGCTGGCGACGCGTGCTCGAGGCCGTGAGCTCCATGTTCAACAATTTCTTCATCGGGCGATGACGGTCGGGCAAGGGGACGGGGGACGCATGCACATCAATGAACTGGACGGGAACGGCCGTCGACGAGGCGCCATCTTCACGGACGAACAGGCGCTGCGCCTGACGCTGGACACCGAAGTGCGGGCGGGCGCCCGCATCAAGGTGGTCGGCGTGGGTGGGGGCGGCAGCAACGCCGTCAACCGCATGGTGCGATCCGGACTCAGCGGCGTCGAGTTCGTCGTGGCCAACACGGACCTGCAGGCGCTGCAGCAGAGTCCGGCCTCGACCAAGATCCAGATCGGCGGCAAGCTGACCAAGGGCCTCGGCGCCGGCGCCGACCCCAACGTCGGGCGCAACGCCGCGCTCGAGGACACCGACAAGCTGATCGAGGTGCTCGACGGGGCGGACATGGTGTTCGTGACGACCGGCCTCGGCGGCGGCACCGGCACCGGCGCGGCGCCGGTGATCGCGGCGCTGGCCACCGAACTCGGGGCGCTGACCATCGCCGTCGTGACCAAGCCGTTCAAGTTCGAGGGCAAGCGCCGCGCCTCGCAGGCCGAGCGCGGCCTCGCCGAACTGCGCGACTGCGTCGACACGGTGATCACGATTCCCAACGAGCGACTGCTCGCCACCATCGACCGCCGCACGCCGCTGCCGGAGGCCTTTGCCGCCGCCGACGACATCCTGCGTCAGGCCATCCAGGGCATCTCGGACCTCATCCTGGTGCCAGGGCTGATCAACCTCGACTTCGCCGACGTCAAGACGATCATGTCGCACATGGGCCTCGCGATCATGGGCACCGGCGTCGCCGACGGCGAGAACCGGGCCATCGAGGCCGCCAACCGCGCCATCTCGAGCCCGCTGCTCGAGGATGCCTCGGTGCGCGGCGCCCGCGGCGTGATCATCAACGTCACCGGCGGCACGGACATCTCGCTCACCGAGGTCAGCGAGGCGTCGAGCATCATCCAGGAAGCCGCGCACGAAGACGCCAACATCATCTTCGGCGCCGTCGTGGATCCGACCATGGCCGGCACCATCAAGATCACCGTCATCGCCACCGGCTTCGACACCCCCGACGCCCTGCCGCGAGGATCGGACAACCGGACGCCGGCCGATCTCAACCACTACCAGCGCGACGCCGTCTGGCAGCCCCCGGCCGTCCAGGTGCCCAAGGTCGCGTCCCCCAGTGTCGGTCGCCGGCCTCCGCTCGAGATTCCGGAGCCCGTCTTCTCCCTGGATGAGCATCTGGCCACGGGTACCGACGACGCCTCGGGGCTGAACATGCCGGCGTTCCTGAAGGGGCGCAGGCACGAATAGGGCTCAGGGCTAGGGCTCAAGGCTCACAGGGCAGGGCTCGAGGCTCAGGGCAGGGCCCGGCCCTGCGTGCTATCGTCAAGGATCCCCCTCGCGCCGGGGCCCACCCCGGGCCATGGCGCGCGGGATGCTCCCATGAAAGCGCAAGACCTCCGCGATCGGGCCAGGGCCACGCTGGCTCGTGAAGCCGGCGCCATCGTGAAGCCGCACGGGCAGCGGCTGCGCGTGGCGCTCGCCTTCCCGAACACGTACCACATCGGGATGTCCAACCTGGGCTTCCAGACCGTCTACCGTCTCTTCAACGAGATGGAGGATGTCGTCTGCGAGCGCGTGTTCCTGCCACCCCGGCAGGAACTGCAGGACCAGCGCGCGGCCGGGCTCAAGCTGCTGACCATCGAGTCGCAGACGCCCGTGAAGGAATTCGACGTCTTCGCCCTGTCGGTGTCGTTCGAGTGGGACTACCCGAACGTCCTGACCCTGCTGCGGCTGGCCGGCCTGCCGATCTACGCGGCCGAGCGCCAGGCCGGGCGCGATCCACTCGTGGTGCTCGGCGGCGCCGTGACGTTCGTGAACCCGGAACCGCTCGCGCTGTTCGCCGACGTGATCGCGGCAGGCGAAGGTGAAGAACTCGTGCCGACGCTGGTGCAGCGCATCCGCGAGGCGACGGGGCGCGAATCGCTGCTGCAGGCGCTTGGCCAGGATCGCGGGTTCTACGTGCCGTCGGCCTGGACACCGGACTACGCACCCGACGGCACGCTGCGCGGGATGATCGGGGACCCGGCGCGCGGGGGGCCGGCGCCCGTCCGCAAGGCCGCCGTGCGGACCACCGACCTCCTCGACCCGCCCCACACCCAGATCTTCACGCCGGACACCGAGTTCGGATCGCGCTTCCTGATCGAGGTGGTGCGCGGCTGCGCCAACCTGTGCCGATTCTGCTGGGCGGGCTACAACTACCTGCCGGTGCGGGCCTTCGACACCGGCCGCATCCTCGCGCTGGCCGAGAAGGCACGGGCGCACGCCAATCGTGTCGGGCTGGTGTCGATCGCCCTGTGCGATCACCCCGACATCGAGGTCATCCTCGAGCGCATGGCCGGCATGGGCTACTCGATCAGCCCGGCGTCGCTGCGGCTCGACGACCTCAACGAGTCGATCGTGCGTCGCCTCGTGACCAGCGGCGAGCGCGGCGTGACCATCGCGCCCGAGGCCGGATCCGATCGGCTGCGACGCGTGATCAACAAGACGTTCACGAACGAGGAGATTCTCGACAAGGCGAACCTGCTGTTTGCCAACGGCGTCGAGAACCTCAAGCTCTACTTCATGATCGGCTTGCCCACCGAGACCGACGAAGACCTGGTGGCGATGCGGGACCTGACCGCGCAGCTGCGCGGCATCATGCTGCACCACGGCCGCACTCGCGGGCGCATCGGCCGGATTGTCGCCAGCGTCAACCCGCTGATTCCGAAACCCGGGACGGCCTTCCAGTGGATGCCCATGGAAGACCCGGCCATCACGGACAAGAAGGCGAAGCGGCTCAAGAAGCTGGTGGCCGACCTCGACAACGTGTACTTCACGGTCAAGTCCGAGCGGCATTCCTTCTACCAGGCGCTGATGTCGCTCGGTGATCGTCGCGTCGCGCCGGCCATCGACATGGTGGAGCGCAACGGCGGCAACTGGCGCGAGGCGGTCGAGGTGACCGGCGTGAACGCCGACTTCTACATCTTCAGGGACCGCAGCACCGACGCCTACCTGCCGTGGGACGTCATCGACGGCGGCATGAAGCAGTCGTTCTTCCGCAGCGAACTCGACAAGTCGACGCGCGCCGAGTGGACGCTGCCGCCGAAGCGCCAGCAGGAGAACGCCAAGCTCCTGCCCGTCCTGTCCTGAGCCGGACCACGGGCCCGTGACCGCGCCGCGTCGCCTGGCCCTGCCGCTCGCCGTGCTGGCGTGGTGCGCGCTGGTCATCGCGTCCCTGGTCCTTGCGATCGGGCCTCTTGCGGTGCCGGCCATCGGGTTGTCCATCTCGCACGCCTCCCGGCTCCTCGGTGCCACGGCCGTCCTCGCACTCGCGGCGCTGTGGTGCAGTCGCGGTCCTGGCGCGCTCCTCGACGACCTGGCCCGCTCGCGCACGCCCTACATCGCGACGCTCCTGCTCCTGCTCGGGGCGTCCGGCGCGCTCCTCGCGAACCACGGTGCCGTCAACGTGGGTGGTGCCGACTCGGCCGGCTACCTGGCGCAAGCCCAGCGCTGGCGCGAGGGCCGACTCCATCAGGCGCTCCCGCTCCAGGTACCGGACCTCCGCGACCCCTGGGCGCAGGCCAGCCTCGGCACACGCCCCGACGCCTCGGGCACGGCCACGGTGCCCACCTATCCACCTGGCCTGCCATGGCTGCAGGCCGCCGCCCTCGCGATCGGCGGTGAGACGACGGCGGTGCGCGTGGTGCCGGCCGTGGCCGCCATGGTGGCGCTGCTGGCGGCGTGGGCACTGGTCGTCCCACACGCCGGACCCGCCGGCGCCCTGCTCGTCGTCACCTGCCTCGCCACGCTGCCGCCGTTCCTCTTCCAGGCCTTGCAGCCGATGTCGGACGTGCCGGCCCTGGCGGCCTGGCTCGGCGCGATGGCGCTGGCCGCTCGCCCCACCACGCCCGCCCGCGCGGGGGCCGCCGTGGCGACGATGGTGGCCATCCTGGTTCGGCCGAATCTCACCCCACTGGTCCTGCCAGTGCTGTGGCAGGCGTCCCTGTCTGGCTCGGGGCGCGTCGCTCGTCGCGCTCCGCTCGTCATCGTCGCCGCTGCGGTGGTGGCCGTCCTGATCGTCGCCAGCGTGCAGGCGTCCCTCTACGGGTCGCCACTGCAGTCGGGCTACGGTCGTGCGTCCGAACTCTTCTCCCCGACCTACGTTGCCGAGAACGTTCGCCTGTATGCCGCGTGGCTGAGGGAAGCCGTGCCCATGTTCACGCGCGTGCTGCTCGCCGCCGGTGGCCTCTGCCTGGTCTGGCACAGCTGGCGCCAGCCGACCTGGCGCCCCCTGAGTGCCATGGCGATCCTCACGCTGGTGCTGTATGCGGTGTATGTCCCGTTCGACTCGTGGACCTACCTCCGCTTCGTGCTGCTGGCACTCGCCGTGGCGCCCGTCGGTGTCGCCGTGTGGATCGGCAGGTTGCAGGCAGGCCGACACGCGCGGTGGACCTTCCCCGTCACTGTCGCGCTCCTGCTGGTCGTCGCCCTGCCGAACCTGCAGCTGGCGCGCGCGCTGTCGGTCTTCACGGTCAGGGCCACCGAGTACCGCTATCTGGCCGCGGGGCGCTTCGTGCGCGACCACCTGCCAGCCGACACGGTGATCCTGGCCGGGCAGCACAGCGCCTCCGCGCCGTACTACAGCGGTCGACCCGTCGTGAGGGTCGACCTGCTGACGCCGCAGGGCCTCGCCGTTGTCGTGTCCTGGGCCACGCGTGCCGGGCGTCCGCTGGCCCTCGTGCTCGACGAGGCCGAGCCCGCCACCCTTCGAGCGCGCCTCGGCCGCGATGGGCTGCTGGCGCTGAACTGGCCCCCTCGCGCAGAAATCAGCCGCCCCGTGGCGACCCGCATCTGGGTGGACGTGGATCGATCCACCTACCTCGCTGGCGGGCACATTCGCACCACCCGACTCACGGATATCCCCAGGCGCTAGGCGCGTCGGCACGAGCCCGCGCGCCTCACCGAGCGAGGGCGGTCTGCGCTTCGTGCTCGGTGTAAGCCGAGAGGATGGCATCGCGCAGCTTGTCCTGGGCCTCGGACTCGGCAATCGGACGGAGCAGCGCATAGCTGCGTCGCTCGCCGTTGACCGAGTACGTGCGGGCCGGGAACGTGACGTTGCGCCGGCCCGACGGCGACCGCCGCTCCCAGATGGAGAATCCAATCAGCTTGAGTCCGTCGAGCGCTCCCTCGACGAAGTGGAGCTCGGCATCGGCCAGCTTGCCGGCGGGGCTGGCCTGTTCGTTGGCGGCGACGATCTTGACCGTCATGGGCGTGTCCTCCGATGTGCGGGCGGTGCCCACGCTCAGGCTCTGCGGCTGGCGCTGGCACGGCGGAAATGGCGGAGGCCCCGGAGCCGACTCGTCGGCCAGGATGGCGCCTTGCGGGCCAGGGGTTCGGGCTCCTCCGCCTGCGCCCTTCCTTATCAAGAGGCCTGCCAGCGACGGCTCCGCCGCGGCATGATCCACGTAAGTCACTGCGCACGCGTTACTTGTGCAAGCATGAGGCGCCTGCGGCGCCACGCCGGTCAGGCGTTGATGGCCGCGCCAGGGCGTCAACCGAGGTTGGCGCCGGTCTCCCGGCGTTGCATGATCGGACCGTGACCTTGCCGCCGCCGATGGCGCCGTTTACCTGGATCGATACGCCGTGGGGCCCTGCACTCTCGTGCGAGGCCCTGCGCCCTCTCGCGCTGCACGTCTTCACCGCGCGCGGCCTCGACGTGCCGCATGCCGATGCCGGTGACGGCTGGGCGCCGTTGTCGGCCTGGCTGGGCGTGGCGTCGACGCAGCTGTGGCGACTCCGGCAGGTGCATGGCGTGACCGTGCACACCGCCGACGTGTCGCCGTGCGACGGCGCGTGGCCGGAGGGCGACCTGCTCGCCACCGACCGTCCGGATGTGGCGCTGGCGGTGCGTACGGCCGATTGCGTGCCGATCCTCTACGCCGACAGGCGCACGGGGGCGGTGGCCGCCGTGCACGCCGGCTGGCGGGGCACCGCCGCGGGCGCGGCCGGACGCATGGTCGAGGTCCTCGCTTCCCGCTTCGGCAGCCGCCCGGACGACCTGGTGGCCGCGATAGGCCCCTGCATCGGTCCCGAGGCGTACGAGGTGGGGCAGGAGGTGGTGGACCGCTTCTCGGCGGCGTCGCCAGCGGCGGCTG
The DNA here is from genome assembly GCF_022842525.1 of Luteitalea sp. Taxonomy (NCBI): domain Bacteria; kingdom Pseudomonadati; phylum Acidobacteriota; class Vicinamibacteria; order Vicinamibacterales; family Vicinamibacteraceae; genus Luteitalea; species Luteitalea sp. The sequence continues at coordinate 6,771 of NZ_JALHPM010000083.1, read as the reverse complement.
ACCGTGGCACGTGGTGGACGCCGCGCGAGACCGCGGGCACGTACCTGCTCGACCTGTGGACGATCACCCGCGACCAGCTCGCCGCCGCGGGTATCTCGCCCTCACGCATCCACCTGGCCGGACTCTGCACGGCGACGCATGCCGACGTCCTGCAGTCCTACCGCGTGGACGGGGCGGCCGCCGGACGCATGGTCGCGGCCATCAGGCGCCGGGCCTAGCTCAATCGAGGTCGAAGTCGAAGCGGGGGGCCGCAGCTGGCGCGGCCTTGCCCGCGTGCGCGGGACGCGGCGGGCGTGGAATCGCGATGGCACGTGGGGCCAGCACGGCGGGCTCGGGCGGTGGCGGCGGCGCCTTCACCGGCGCCGGGGGCTTGCCCTCGACCATGTCCATCGCCTGATTGGACAGTCCGTCGGCGACCTTGTTCTGCTCGCGGCGCACGTGCTCGAGCGTCACGCGGTCCAGCCTGGCGACGAGGCGCGTCGCGTCGGCATGCAGGGCCTGCAGACCGGCGTGCTTGACCTTGTACTCGCCGCGCATCTGCTTGATCACCAGCTCGGAGTCCATCCGCACGCGCATCCGCGTGTGCCCGTGGTCGCAGGCCCACTGCAGGGCCGCAATCAGCCCCGAGTACTCCGCCACGTTGTTGGTCGCATGGCCCAGCGGGCCGACCAGCTCGGCGAGGGTGTTGCCGTCTGCGTCGAGGATGTGTACCCCGTAGCCTGCGGGGCCCGGATTTCCGCGCGCGCCCCCGTCCGTGTACGCCGTGATCATCGCCCGCGATCCTACCCCGGACGCCGGCACGTCCTGTCGCCAGACCTCACGCCGGTGGCGCGACCGCCGCCGGCGGCTTGACGACGTACAGCAGGCGCGTGCAGTTCTCGCACTGGACGATCTTCTCGCCGCGCCGGACCTCGGAGGCGAGCATCGGACGAATCTTCACGTTGCACCCGACGCACAGGTCGCCCTTGAGCTCGGCCACCGCGAAGCGCGGATACCGCTTCGCCGTGCGGTCGTAGGTCGCCAGCGCCGCGGCGTCCACGGTGGGGCGGAGCGCGGCGATGCTGCCGTCCAGCGCCGCCAGCTCGAGCCTGTGGCGCTGCGTCTCGTCGGCCAGGCCCGCCAGGCTGACCCCGGCAGCGTCCTTCCGCTCGGCCAGCACGCGACGGGCGTCCTCGGCCTTCGGCGCCAGGTCGTCGAGCTCGAACAGCAGCGTGATGGTCTGGTCCTCGCGCGACTTCAGCTCCGCTTCGACGGTCGCGATCTCGTGCTGGACCGCCTCGTACTCGCGACTGTTGGTCACGGCCATCAACTGCTGCCGGAACTTGGTCAGCCGCTGCTGGCTTGCCGCCACGTCGCGGTCGCCGGCCCGCCGCTGCGTCTGTCGCTCCTCGATGGTGGAGGTCAGCGCATCGAGGGCCTGCTGGGCCTCGACCACGGGCGCCTCGATCTCGCGACGCCGCTGGTCGACGGCGTCGATGTCGGCGCGCAGGGCGGCCGCCTGCCGCTCGAGGTCCTGCAGGCGATGAAGCTGCTCGAGGCTGGGATGCACAGGAGAATTAGAACACTGCTCGTCAACTGCCTGCGACAATGGATGGGTGACGACTGACAGCGATGCTCCCGATGCGGTCCTCGACCTGGTGGTCATCGGCGCCGGGCCCGTTGGCCTGGCCTGCGCCATCGAGGCCCGTCAGGCCGGACTCCGGGCACGCGTCATCGACAAGGGCGCCCTGGTCAACTCCATCGTCGGGTACCCCGCGCGCATGGAGTTCTTCTCGACCCCCGATCTGATCGAGATCGGTGGCCATCCCTTCCCGGTGCAGGGCTACAAGCCGACCCGTGAAGAGGGCGTCGAGTACTACCGCGGCGTGGCGGCGCGCGAGCAGGTGGACCTGCGCCTGTACGAGCGCGTTGTCGCCATTCATGGCGCGCGCGGCGATTTCCGCGTCGAGACGTCGCGCGGCCTCCACCGCACCCGCCACGTCGTCGTCGCCACCGGCTTCTTCGATGTGCCCAATCGCTTGGGGGTGCCTGGCGAGGACCTGCCGCACGTCACGCACTACTATCGCGAGCCCTACCCGTACGTGCAGCAGCGTGTCGCGGTGATTGGCGGCAGGAACTCGGCGGCCAAGGCGGCGCTGGACTGCTATCGCCACGGCGCGCAAGTCACGATGATCGTGCGCGGGCCGGCGCTGTCGGAGACCGTCAAGTACTGGATCCGGCCTGACCTCGAGAACCGCATCAAGGAGGGGTCGATCCGCGCGTACTTCGATGCAACCGTCACCGAGATCCGCGAGCGATCGATCCTGGTGCAGACGCCCGACGGGCCCCTGGACCTGCCCAACGACTGGGTGCTGGCCATGACCGGGTATCAGCCGGACTTCGCCTTCCTGGCCTCGCTCGGCCTGACGTTCGCAGACGATGGCTTCAGGACGCCGATCTTCGACGAGACGACGTTCGAGAGCGAGCGGCCGGGGCTGTTCCTGGCGGGCACGGTGTGCGGCGGGATGAAGACCAACCGCTGGTTCATCGAGAACGGCCGCTTCCACGCCCAGCAGATCGTCAAGCACCTGGCGGGGCAGCGAACCGAGACCATCCCGTTTGCGTCGATCCACTGGAAGACCGAGGAATAGGACGCCGAACGCAGCACGGGCCCATCGCATGCATTGCCGTGATCAACTCGCTCGCGACGCTCGTGCGCTCGGTATCCGCGAGGGTGATCTGCTGATGGTCCACGCCTCGGTGCGGGCGGTCGGGCCGGTGGCGGGCGGCCCCGATCAGATCCACCTGGCCCTGAAGGACGCCGTGGGTGACCGCGGGTCGATCTTCATGTACGCGTCGTGCCCGGCGTACTACGACGAGGTCGGGCGAGGCGACCACGCACCCGCGTTCGAGGCCGAGCTGCGCGAGACGTTGCCGGCCTTCGACGCCGCGACGGCGCGATCGGCGCGCGACAACGGCGCGCTCGTTGAACTGCTGCGCACCTGGCCGGGCACGGTCGCCAACGACCATGTGGTGCGCTTCATCTGCCGCGGCCCGCACGCCGACGCCCTGTTCGCGCCCCAGGCCTGGACGTACGCCTACGGCGCCGACACGCCTTTGGCCCGCTTCGCGGCGCTCGGCGGTCGCATCCTGCTGCTCGGCAGCGACCACGACCAGGTCACCTTCCTGCATCATGCCGAGCATCTCGTCGACGTGCCCGGCAAGCGCATCGTCCGGTACATGGTGCCGAGGTTGGTGGACGGGCAGCGCGTGTGGACGCCCTGCGAGGAGTTCGACACGTCCGAGCCGGCGCACAGCGCGTGGCCGGAGGATGTGTTCCGACGCATCACCGACGCCTACCTCGCCGACACGGAGAACGTCGGTGGCCGGATCGGGCAGGCCCGGTGCCATGTCATCGACGCACCGCCATTCCTGGCCTTCGCGCTGGACGTGCTGGCGTCGCTGGTGCGAAAGCACGGCTAGGCGTGTCGAGCGACCCGCGCCTTGCCCGACGGGGACCGAAGCGGCTACAGTCGCGACAGATCACGATGTCGACCATGCCCTCCACCCCCATGCTCCGGGTGCTGACGCTGCTGGCCTGTGCCGCCCTGTTCGCGGGCACGGCGACGGCGCAGCCCACCGAATCGGTGCCCCGCCTCGAACTCCGGCCCAACGACCGCGTGATGCTGGTCGGCAACACGCTGGCCGACCGCCAGCAGTACTTCAACCACTTCGAGACGACGCTGCTGGCGCTGTATCCGCAGCTCGAGCTGTCCCTGCGCAACCTGGCGCGGAGTGGCGACACGCTGACGCTGCAGCCGCGGCCGTTGAACTTCGGGGACGACACCACGCACCTGACGGCGCAGAAGGCCGACGTCATCCTGGCGTTCTTCGGGGCCAACGAGTCGTTCGACGGCGAGGCGGGTCTGCCGCAGTTCGAGCAGGACCTCGAGGCCTACATCACGCGGCATCGGGCCGCGACGTACAACGGCACCGAGGCGCCCCGCCTGGCGTTCGTGTCGCCGATCGCGCACGAGAAGCTCGCGCGGCTGGTGCACGTGGACGTCGAGGCCCGCAATCGTGAGCTGGAACGCTACACCGAGGCGATGCGGCGTGTGACGACGCGCCTCGGGGTGCCGTTTGCCGACGTGTTCACGCCGACGCGTGAGGCGATGGCGACGGCGAAGGTGCCACTCACGATCAACGGCATGCACCTCAACGAGGACGGCGACAAGGTCTTCGCCGTCGTCCTGCTGACGGCCCTCGGCCTGGCGCCGGAGGAACTGCCGGCCGGATCGAAGAGCTACACCGACCTGCGGGCCCTGATCCACGAGAAGAACCGGCTCTTCTTCCTGCGTTTCCGGCCCCTCAACGCCGAGTACGTCGTCGGGCGCCGGCTCGACCCGTTCGGCTCGGTCAACTTCCCGCCCGAGATGAAGCGGCTCGACGAGCTCGTCGCGGCGCAGGAGAAGAAGATCTGGAAGCAGGCGCGCACCGTGTGGCCGCGACCGGCCGCCAGACCGGCGCGCCCCGTCGGATCGGCCATCTCGCCAGACCAGCAGGGAGTCCGCTGATGTCCGCCCGCATCCTCGCCGTGCTGATGTCGTGTGTGGTCATGGCGACGCCCCTCGGCGCGCAGGTGGCGGACCGACAGGAGCCGAACCGGGGCGCGGCACTCGATCTCGCCTCGCAGGACCCGAAGGTCGCGCTCGAGCGCATGAAGATCGCGGAGGGGTACGCGATCAACCTCTTCGCGTCCGAGGTCGAGTTCCCCGACCTCCGGAAGCCGCTGGCGATGACCTTCGACACCCGCGGGCGACTGTGGGTGCTGACCTCGCCGACGTACCCGCACGTGCTGCCCGACGAGAAGCCGAACGACAAGCTGATCGTGCTCGAGGACACCAACGGCGATGGCCGCGCCGACAAGAGCACCGTCTTCGCCGATCAGCTCTACATCCCGACGGGCTTCGCGCTCGGGGACGGCGGCGTCTACATCGCGCAGCAGCCGAACCTGATGTTCATGAAGGACACCAACGGCGACGGCAAGGCCGACGAGCGCCGCATCCTCCTGCATGGCTTCGGCACCGAAGACAGTCACCATTCGATCCACGCCTGGCAATGGGGCCCGGATGGCGCGCTGTACTTCCAGGAAGGGACGTTCCTGCACTCGCAGGTCGAGACGCCCTACGGCCCGCGTCGTCTCGCCTACGCCGGCGTGTGGCGCTACGAGCCGCGCACCGAGAAGCTCGACGTCTTCGTGTCGTACCCCTTCGCCAATCCGTGGGGGCACGTCATCGACCGGTGGGGGCAGAACTTCATCTCCGACGCCTCCAACGGCTACAACTACTGGGGCACGGCGTTCTCCGGGCATGTCGACTACCCGAACAAGCAGAAGTCGATGCAGGAGTGGACGCTGACGCGCGTGCGGCCGACGAGCGGCAGCGAGTTCGTCACCAGTCGGCACTTCCCCGAGTCCGCGCAGGGCAACTTCCTCTACAACAACGTCATCGGCTTTCTCGGCATCAAGCAGTACAAGACGGTGGAGGAGGGATCGGGCTTCGTCGGCGTCGAGGTCGAGCCGCTGCTGCAGTCCACCGATCCGAACTTCCGTCCCGTCGGCATGGAGTTCGGTCCCGACGGCGCGCTGTACGTCATCGACTGGTTCAACCCGCTGATCGGGCACATGCAGTACTCGATTCGCGACGCCAGGCGCGACAAGTCGCGTGGCCGCGTGTGGCGCATCACGGCCAAGGGGCGTCCGCTGGCGACGCCGCCGAAGATTCACGGGGCCACGATCGCCCAGCAGCTCGACCTGCTGAAGGCCTACGAGGACCGCACCCGCTACCGCGCCCGCCTCGCGCTGCGCGAATGGCCCACCGACCAGGTCATCGCCGCGGTCGAGCAGTGGGTCGCGACCCTGGATCCCGCACATGCCGACTACGAGCACCACCTGCTCGAGGCGCTCTGGGTCCACGAGCACAACGACCGCGTCAACCAGCCACTGCTGCGACAGCTGCTCGCGGCGAAGGAGTTCCGTGCGCGCGCCGCGGCCGTCCGCGTCCTGCAGCACTGGTTCGATCGTGTCGATGGCGGCATGGCGCTGCTGGCGACGGCCGTCAACGACGCCGAGCCACGGGTGCGTCTCGAAGCGGTTCGCGCCCTCAGCTTCGTGCCGACGGCCGAGGCGGCCAACACGGCGCTGCAGATCCTCGCCCATCCGATGGATTACTACCTCTCCTATGTGCTCGACTCGACGATGAGCACGCTGGAGCGGGTGTGGAAGCCCGTGCTCACGACCGGGGGCCCCTTTGCGACCGACAACGCGGCCGGTCTGGCCTTCGTGCTGGACCGCCTCCCCCCGGCCGACCTGATTCGCGTGAAGCGGAGTACGCCGGTCTACCAGGCCCTGCTGTCGCGGGCTGGTGTGACCCCGGCGGCCCGCCGCGAGGCGCTCGACGCGCTGGCGGCGCAGAACGGCACCACGCTGCTGCACGAGATCATCGCCGCCATCGATCGCATGGACGGCACGCCGGGCAGTGCGCCGGCCTCGGCGGATCTGATGCAGGTGCTGGGCACGCTTTCACCAGCGCAGCTCGCACCTGAGCGGCGTGCGGTCGAGCGCCTCGCCCGTTCCGGACGCAACGACAGCGTGCGCGAGGGCGCATTCCTCGCGCTGATGCAGATCGACGATGATGCTGCGCCGGCGTGGCAGCTCGCCTCCTCGTCGCCCCGCCTGCGCATCGACCTGCTGCGCGGCGCGACGAAGCTGCCGTCGGGCCGCGCGCTCGACAG
>NZ_JALHPM010000082.1:0-28256 GCF_022842525.1 Luteitalea sp. | reverse complement strand
GCATTAAGCACTCCGCCTGGGGAGTACGGTCGCAAGGCTGAAACTCAAAGGAATTGACGGGGGCCCGCACAAGCGGTGGAGCATGTGGTTTAATTCGACGCAACGCGAAGAACCTTACCCAGGCTCGAAATGTAGACGATCGCCGGTGAAAGCCGGTTCCCGCAAGGGCGTCTGTATAGGTGCTGCATGGCTGTCGTCAGCTCGTGTCGTGAGATGTTGGGTTAAGTCCCGCAACGAGCGCAACCCTTGTCTTCTGTTGCCATCAGGTCAAGCTGGGCACTCTGGAGAAACTGCCGGTGACAAACCGGAGGAAGGTGGGGATGACGTCAAGTCAGCATGGCCTTTATGTCTGGGGCTACACACGTGCTACAATGGCCGGTACAAACCGTTGCAAACTCGCGAGGGTGAGCTAATCGGAGAAAGCCGGTCTCAGTTCGGATTGTAGGCTGCAACTCGCCTGCATGAAGTTGGAATCGCTAGTAATCGCGGATCAGCATGCCGCGGTGAATACGTTCCCGGGCCTTGTACACACCGCCCGTCACATCACGAAAGCTGGCTGTACTAGAAGTCGCCACGCTAACCCGCAAGGGAGGCTAGCGCCGAAGGTATGGTTAGTGATTGGGGTGAAGTCGTAACAAGGTAGCTGTAGGAGAACCTGTGGCTGGATCACCTCCTTTCTAGAGTCGCATCACGGTTCCTGGCTAGACCAGGAGCGTCAGGGTGCTCTCGAGATCGATCTGAATCTCACAGGTTGCAGTGTGCGCACGTTCTGTCTAGTTTTGAAGGAACCGGGTCGAACCGACCTGGCTCTTTGAGAAATCATCGTTCCTGGGCCTGTAGCTCAGCTGGTTAGAGCACACGCTTGATAAGCGTGGGGTCAGTAGTTCAAATCTACTCAGGCCCACCAGCGCGCGGCCCGAGGCCGACACCCTCACGGGTGGTCGACCGGGGAACGCCTCTTCACTGGATCAAGGGGAATTAGCTCAGCTGGGAGAGCGCCTGCTTTGCAAGCAGGAGGTCACCGGTTCGAGCCCGGTATTCTCCACCAGCCTGCGTGACCGTTGGTCGCGACGGCTGTCCGGGATTCGGTGAAGAGCACCACGGATTGGTCGCTGCCCTCGCGGGCGGCGAGCTGATTCGCCAACGCGGCACACGTCGCGACGGTGAACGAACTCTTTGACAACTGAATATCCTGCAAACGGTAGTTTTTACCGACCACACAGCAGTGTGTATAAGCCTAGATTTTCCTCACGTGTCCTTCGCGGGCCGCGTGAGGCGAAATCGGGTGTTCTTATGGTCAAGCTACTAAGGGCGTGCGGTGAATGCCTTGGCGCCAAGAGTCGATGAAGGACGTGGTAAGCTGCGATAAGCTTCGGGGAGCTGCAAACAAGCTTTGATCCGGAGATTTCCGAATGGGGAAACCCACCCGGGGTCATGCCTGGGTATCCTGGACTGAATACATAGGTCCTGGAAGGCAACGTGGGGAAGTGAACCATCTCAGTACCCACAGGAACAGAAATCAAGAGAGATTCCGCTAGTAGCGGCGAGCGAACGCGGACATAGCCCAAACCATCGAGCTTGCTCGGTGGGGTTGTAGGACCTGTTTGGCCGCAAGGCCGACGAGTTACCAAGTCACACGATAGTCGAGCATCCTGGAACGGATGGCCACAGAGGGTGAAAGCCCCGTAGGCGAAATCGTCGTGACCTCGTTGGACAGGCACCTGAGTACCGCGGGACACGAGGAATCCCGTGGGAATCTGCGAGGACCATCTCGCAAGGCTAAATACTCCTTGGCGACCGATAGTGAACCAGTACCGTGAGGGAAAGGTGAAAAGCACCCCGTTAAGGGGAGTGAAATAGTTCCTGAAACCGCATGCCTACAAGCAGTGGGAGGGCGTTTGGCGAGAAATCGCCGTTGCCTGACCGCGTGCCTTTTGCATAATGAGCCGGCTAGTTATTCTCAGTGGCGAGGTTAAGCGTAAGCGAGCCGAAGCGAAAGCGAGTCCGAAATGGGCGCATAGTCGCTGGGAATAGACGCGAAGCGGGGTGATCTACCCTTGGCCAGGGTGAAGCGCGGGTAACACCGCGTGGAGGCCCGAACCAGTGTTGGTTGAAAACAGCTTGGATGAGCTGAGGGTAGGGGTGAAAGGCTAATCAAACTCCGTGATTGCCCGTTCTCTTCGAAATGCTTTTAGGAGCAGCGTCGGGTGGTTGGCTCTGGTGGTAGAGCACTGAATGGACTAGGGGCCTTACCAGGTTACTGAATCCAATCAAACTTCGAATGCCAGAGACACATAGCCCGGCAGTGAGACGGTGGGGGCTAAGCTTCATCGTCGAAAGGGAAACAGCCCAGACTACCGACTAAGGTCCCTAACTTCATGCTAAGTGGTAAAGGATCTGGAGACGCACTGACAACCAGGAGGTTGGCTTAGAAGCAGCCATCCTTTAAAGAAAGCGTAATAGCTCACTGGTCAAGGGTCTCTGGGCCGATAATATAACGGGGCTCAAGCATGAGACCGAAGTCGTAGAATGGACGAGCGCCTGCGGGCGCTCACATTGGTAGAAGAGCGTTCCGTACGTATGTAGTCAGAGCGAAAGCACTGATGTCGAGCGTATGGAAGTGACCCTGCCGGCATAAGTAGCGATAAGGAAGGTAAGAATCCTTCCCGCCGTAAGCCTAAGGATTCCTGAGCCAGGTTCGTCCACTCAGGGTTAGTCGGGACCTAACGCGAGGCCGAAGGGCGTAGCGGATGGACATCCGGTCAACATTCCGGAACTACCTAAACATCGTTATCACGATGGGGGGACGCAGGAGGCTAGGTGAGACTGGTTAGGGCCGCAAGGCGACCAGTTCGAGGGCTGTAGGTAGATTGACCAGGCAAATCCGGTCAGTCGTTAATCTGAGGGCCCAGAGCGAGACCTTCGGGTCACAAAGTCACTGACGCCACGCTGCCAAGAAAAGCCTCTAAGGAGATGTTTGGGTACCCGTACCGCAAACCGACACAGGTAGGCGAGGAGAAAATCCTCAGGCGCAAGTGAGAACACTCGTTTAGGAACTCGGCAAATTGGCCCCGTAACTTCGGAAGAAGGGGTGCTCCCGTAGCGTGATTGGACTTGCTCCATGAGCGTGAAGGAGTTGCAATAAAGAGGCCCAGGCGACTGTTTACTAAAAACACAGGGCTCTGCAAAGTCGAATACGACGTATAGGGTCTGACGCCTGCCCGGTGCCGGAAGGTTAAAGGGAGAGGTTAGCTGCAAGGCGAAGCTTTGAACTGAAGCCCCGGTAAACGGCGGCCGTAACTATAACGGTCCTAAGGTAGCGAAATTCCTTGTCGGGTAAGTTCCGACCTGCACGAATGGCGTAACGATCTGGGCGCTGTCTCAACGAGTGGCACTGCGAATTTGTGGTACCGGTGAAGACGCCGGTTGCCCGCGACTAGACGAAAAGACCCCGTGCACCTTTACTACAACTTAGTAGTGAATGTTGACGTGTCATGCGCAGGATAGGTGGGAGACGTTGAACCGAGCCTCTTGGGGTTCGGGGAGTCACCGGTGAGATACCACCCTTGATACTTTGACGTTCTAACCTCGACCCGTTATCCGGGTCAGGGACACTGCTAGGCGGGTAGTTTGACTGGGGCGGTCGCCTCCTAAAGTGTAACGGAGGCGCGCGAAGGTTCGCTCAGGCTGTTTGGAAATCAGCCGTAGAGTGCAAATGCATAAGCGAGCTTGACTGCGAGACATACACGTCGAGCAGGTGGGAAACCAGGCATTAGTGATCCGGTGGTTCCGCATGGAAGGGCCATCGCTCAACGGATAAAAGGTACGCCGGGGATAACAGGCTGATCTGGGCCAAGAGTTCACATCGACGCCCAGGTTTGGCACCTCGATGTCGGCTCATCGCATCCTGGAGCTGTAGCAGGTTCCAAGGGTCCGGCTGTTCGCCGGTTAAAGCGGTACGTGAGCTGGGTTTAGAACGTCGCGAGACAGTTCGGTCTCTATCTGTCGTGGGCGCAGGAGATTTGAGTGGGGCTGACCTTAGTACGAGAGGACCGGGTTGGACGAACCTCTAGTGTACCAGTTGTCACGCCAGTGGCAGCGCTGGGTAGCTACGTTCGGAAGGGAGAAACGCTGAAAGCATCTAAGCGTGAAACCCTCCACGAGATGAGATCTCCCTGGACGCAAGTCCCTGAAGGCTCCTGGTAGACCACCAGGTGATAGGCCAGGTGTGTAAGGGTGGTGACATCCTCAGCTTACTGGTACTAATCAGCCGTGAGGCTTGACCATAACTTTCACCCACTGTGGTGTAGTCGAGTAAACACTACCGTTTGCAGGATATTCAGTTGGCTTGCCGCCTTCGCGCCCTCGGGCGACACGGCGGACCAAAGCCCTGGGAACCGATCCCCAGGCAGCTCTTTGAAGAGATGCGCGGCTGCACGCCATGCCCCTAGGTATGCTGGGGCCCCAGACGTGCGCACCTTCGACGGCTTCGTCGTCGAGGAGCTCGGCTCCGGAATTGTCCGGGGCCGGCCGCCAACAAGTTTCCCGGTGGCCATAGGGGAGGGGTCACACCCGTTCCCATTCCGAACACGGAAGTTAAGCCCTCCACCGCCGATGGTACTGCAGGCGCAGGTCTGTGGGAGAGTAGGTCACTGCCGGGGATATATCGAAGCCCGACGCGTCTCACGATGCGTCGGGCTTTCTTATTTGTCGCTGAATCCGGCCGAATCCCCTGGCTGGGTGTGACCGGCCACTCAATCCGTGCCACGCTGACGACCATGCGCCTGCCCGGTCTTCTCGTCGTCACCGTCGCTGTGCAACTCCTGGTGCTCGGCAGCAGCGCCGCCCAGCCAGGCGTGCCGCCAGTCCTCGAGTTCGCCCGTTCCAGAGACCCGGGAATCGTGACGCTGCTCCGCCACGCTCGAGCGCCAGGCACCGGCGACCCGCAAGGGTTCAGGCTCGACGAGTGCTCCACGCAGAGGAACCTCTCCGAGCAAGGCCGGCGCGACGCTCGGCGTCTCGGCGACGTGCTGCGCAGCGTGGGCGTCAAGGACGCCGACGTGCACAGCAGTCAGTGGTGCCGCTGCCTCGAGACCGCCCGGTTGCTCGGCGTCGGTGCGGTCGCGGAAGCCCCGTGGCTGAACTCGTTCTTCGCCGGGCGCGGCGACGAGGACGCCGCCACACAGGCGTTGCGCCTCGCCGTACTGCGCAAGATCGACTCGCGACGTCCGACCTTCTTCATCACCCACCAGGTGAACATCACGGCCCTGACAGGCGTCGTCCCGACCGAGGGCGAGGCCGTATTCGTCAGAGCCACCGCCGCCGGCACGGTCGAGGTGGTGGGGCGCGCGCGCGTCCCGTGATCAGACGACCGCACCCAGACGCTCGAGTGTCCAGTAGATGCCGACCACCGCGATGACACACGAGACTGGCACCACCACCCAGTGGCGGTAGCGCCGGGGATGGCCCGCCAGCCACCACGTCGCCAGGAAGGCGCACGCGAGCACCGACACCTGTCCCAGTTCCACGCCCAGGTTGAACGAGACGAGCGCGAGTGCCCGGGCGCCCGCAGGAAGACCCAGCTCGGCCAGCACTCCCGCAAAGCCCAGTCCGTGCAGCAAGCCGCACAGGAACACCACGCCGACGCGTGACCGCGACACCGACGATCGCCAGACGTTCTCGACCGCCACCCACGCGACCGAGGCGCCGATGAGAGGCTCGACCACCTCGGCCGGCATCGTCACCAGGCCGGCGACACTGGCGCCGAGCGTCAGCGTATGCGCCGCGGTGAAGGCCGAGACCTGCAGCAGGAGAGGTCGCCATGACCGCTGCAGGAGGAACAGGCCGAGCACGAACAGGATGTGGTCGATGCCTCGAGGCACGATGTGCACGACGCCGAGCCCGACGTACTGGGCGGCGAGTGCCGTCCGGGAGGGCAGGGCCAGGCGGATCGTCTCGCTCTTCCTGTCGCCGACGGCCCAGACGACGAAGGGCGCCTGGGCGCCGGGCGTCGTCACCCGAATGGGATAAGCGCCCGCGGGCAGGGTATATCTCCAGACGAGGTGGTGGGCGCCGGTCTGGAGCTGCCCGTTCAGGACAATCGTCCCTTCCACCACCTCCACGGCCGCCGCTGAGGGTTCACGTTCCCAGCGGAACGTGAGCGGCACCACCGCGCCATCAGCCTCGAGACTCACCGTGTCGAGCCACGCTGCTCGTCTGGCGAGGAACCTGGCTTCGTCTCCCGTTCCCCCCGCGTCCGTCGTGGTGTCGAGCAGCGGCACGAGGGCTGCCGGAATCGCCGGGATCCGCACTTCGACCCGTCCGTCGGCCCCAACGGCGATCGAGACCTTCGTCGCCCCCGGTTCGTGGGCCCCGGCCGTTGCGGCGAGACCGACCGCTGCCGCCATGACCGCCAACCGCACCCATCGCGTTCCCCATGGCCCCATGGTCAGTCCTCCCGCCGAAGTCCGAGAGCCCCGTCCGCGACGAGTGACGGAGGGGCCGGCGCCTCGAGCCCGACTGCCGGCTGCGACAGCGCAGACGACACCAGGTCTCGGGCTCGTTCGGCGTCACCAGCCGCCGCGACGATGGCGGCAGCGTGCACGCGCAACCGCCGGCTGCGCGAACCCGTCCGCAGGGCGCGCTCGATGGCCGCCCTGGCCGTCTCGATGTCGCCGCTCTTGAAGGCACTCCAGGCCAGGGCTTCCTGAGACACGATGTCGTTCGACGACGCCGTGGCGCGTTGTGCAAGCGCGAGAGCCCGTGGCACGTCGCGCCCATGCATCGCGAGGAACAGGGCATGCGCCCCGGGTTCAGGAGCCTCGTTGCGCCAGCCGGCATCGGCGCGGGCGTACAGCCGTTCGGCCTCCTCGCCCTCGCCGCGGGCGGCGCGGAAGTCACCCAACCTGGCGAGCCATCCCGGTGCAGGGGCCTGTGTCACCGCTGCAGTCATCGACGCGACGGCCCCATCAAGGTCGGCCCCGGCTGCGAGCACCTCCGCGCGGGCAGCAAGCGCCGGCGCGTAGTTGGCGAAGCTGTGCAGGGCGCGCTCGGCCGCCTGCCGCGCCTCAGCCAACCGACCCAGCTGGAGCTGCAAGGCAGACAGCTGCGTCAGGTGCCATGCGTGGGCTTCGATGTCATGCGGGCTGCTCGCGGTGCGCGCCATCTCCATCACGCGCAGCGCGCCCTCCACATCACCGCCGAGCTCGCGGGCGTACGCCACGCGTGCATAGGCGGCGGCATCGGGCCGCAGCGTCGCCATCCTGTCGAAGGCCGCGAACGCCGCCTCGTATTCACCTTCCTCCAGGGCCGCGTCGCCCAGCACGCCGTGCAGCCAGGTGTCGTTCGGCTCATGGGCGAGCAGGCGCGTGGCCATCTGTCGCGCTTCGACGAACCGGTGCTCCGACAGCAGGAGCGCGGCCAGCATGCGCTCGATCTCGTACGTCCGCGTGCCGCGGTCGACCAGTTCCCGCAGTCGCGCGGACGCCTCGACGACGAGACCCACATTGCCGGTGACCCTCGCCTCACGCAGCGACAGCTCCGCCAACCGCACCGCGGCCGCAGCGTCTTCCGGGTGGCTCGTCAGCCAGACCTGCAGGCCTGCCCGCGCCGACGCGAGATCGGCCCGGCCGGTGGCGATCGGGCTGCCCGCCACAAAGGGGGGACGAACCTGTGCTGAAGAGGGAGCCGCCCGGAGGAACCAGGCGCCGGCCACGACAGCGGTGACGGCACCGGCGGCCATCGCCGCCAGGACCCGGGCGCGAGACGACGGCAGCCGGTGCCGGCGCATCAGCGGTTCCCCGCGTGCGGGATGCCGAGGTACGGGAAGGTCGCCAGGTAGGGCACGTCGTTCCGCCCGACGCCATCACCGATCTGGTTGTTGGGGGCGATGTTGAAGCCCGGCGTCAGCGGCGTGGCGCCGGCGGCCGCCTGCAACACGATATCCGTGACGTCGTCGCCCACGCGGCGACCGTTGGGGAAGCCGGCCAGGTCACCGCGAAGCACCCCCATCGGATCGGGCTGGCGCGACGGCGGAATGCCCATGTTCAGGCGAAGCTGCTCGGATGCCACGACCCCCTGCGGCTGGTTCAGCCCGGGGATCCCCGTCAGGAAGATGGTGACGAGGTCGTTGCGCGGGGCGGGGGGCGACTGTACGCCGTAGATCAGATTGAGCAGCTTGGGGACTTCCGGGTCGAGGACGCGATCGAGCGCGGCGCCATCCGACGTCGGCGTGATGGCGTTGAAGACATCCTTGCGCGCGAGGTCGATCACGGCCTCGTTGACGAGCGGATTGCCCAGGCGCGAGATCTGGACGAGCTCACCGGTGTAGTCGACCTTGCCCGCCGAGCGCGTGGCCACGGCCGGCCGGCTGGTCGTGGTCCAGACCCCGATGATGCCGTTCGGGTCGGATGGGCCCGCCGGCATCGTGCCGGTCCGCGTCAGGTCGCGCATGGGCACCTGCAGCGCGAGCGCACTCACGTTGAACCCCGCCGTGCTGTCTTCGACCTCTCCCGACCCGACGCCCAGCAGGTCGAAGATGGCCAGATCGACGTAGAAGCCCTCGTCCCGCTGACCCGCGAATGCCCGCATGTCTCCCGGCAACTGCTGGATGCCGCCCGCCAGCGCACCGTAGTTGGGGGTCGAGCGGGGCCCGATGTTGGGCGGCGGCACTGGCAGACGACCGGCCAGCAGGGTGCGCCTGCCGGTTCGCCGGGGGCCGTCGATGCGCGTCAGGCTGTAGAACTGCCGCACGTTCAGGTCCGGGTCGTCGATCGTCGTCACCGGGCCGGTGTTGTACAGGAACGTGGCCGGGTTCCGGACCTCGGTGGTGAACTTCCACTGGAAGGTGATGTCCTCGACCGCGTCCGCGTTGTTGTCGACGTGGATCTCGTACGTGACGTTCGGATCGAACGGGTAGAAGTTGGGCCCGCCATCCGGATCCTGGAACGGGATCACGTTGGCGATGAGGGTCACCAGCGTCGGCTCGTTGGGATCGACGAAGGCATACAGGTCCGTGTTGTCCGCCATCGGATCCTGCGCGATGAGCGGGGCTTCCCGGTGACTCGAGGCCTGCCCGGGCAGCAGGGCCAACGTGGCCAGCGCTCCGGCGCCCAGCAGTGTGCACAGCGTTCGCATCGTCTTCTCCCTGAATGCGCGCGGAATGCGGCATTCAGGGAAGCTCTACGGCTACTGCGCCCGTCTGGATGTCTGTCCGGTCGAGCTCTACTGCGCGCTCTGCGGCGTCCGCTCGATGCGCGACACGTCGTAGCCCTGTGTGCGCGCCGCTTCGATGAGGCGGGCATACGTCGGTGCGTCGACGTCGGGCGTCCGCGACAGAATCCACAGCGAGTCGCGGTCCGGCGTGCCCACGATCGCCGTGCTGTAGTCCGGAGCCAGGTCGAGAACCCAGTAGTCGCCCCAGACCGGCAGGAACGAGAGGAAGGCCGGGGCGAATCGCACCTCCAGCACCGACGCGGGGCCGTCCTCGCTCGCCCGGCGTGCGACCCCGTTGGCTTCGATCGATCCCTTGGCGGTCGCGCAGGTGTTCCGGACGTCGATACGTCCATCGGGGCGACCGGCATAGAACACCACGACGTCGCCCGTGCACTTCTTCTGGAACCGGTTCGGGTACCGCGCCAGTTCGAACCAGCGCCCCATGTACCGCTCGACGTCCAGGTTCTCCACCGGACGCACCTTCGCCCCCGGGACCTGGGCGCGGACGATGGTGGCGCATGGCAGGGCGACGAGCGCCACCCCGACGGTGAGAGCAATCCGTGCACAGACGCGCATTCCCATGATCCTTTGGACGCCACCGCGCCCGCCTGGATGGCGGGGCTCGGTCAGCCGGCTGCCCTCCACCGTATACTGCCCTGCTGTGTCACATCGCATTCCCGTCGAATACGACACCGAACGCACGATCCGCACACGCAACAAGCTCTACTACCGCTGGTTGCACTGGCCGATCTGGATCTTCGTGTTCTTCATCGCGCCGGGGCCGCTGACCTTCGATCTGTTCGAGCGCGGCTTCGACCTGCGGATGGCCCTCTGGCTGGGCGTCGTCATCGTCGCCACCGGCATCCCGTTCCTCCGCGGACGCCTGCCCGGGTGCGAGCCGGCGCCCTACATCATCCGCTTCACCGAAGACCGCCCCAACCCGGTCTACCGACGCATCTGCTACTCCATCGCGTGGGGCGAGGCCATCACCTTCGCACTCCTGAACATCGTCGGCCTGATCGTGGCGATCACGACTGGCGACTGGATGCTGAAGCAGATCTATCGCTACGCCTATTTCCCGCTCGCCGGGACCATCTGGGCGATTGGTCTCTCTGGGCATCTGCCGCGGGTGAAGCGGTCGACGTCCGGGGAAGGCCACGAACGGCGCTACTTCTACGGCACGGTGTGGGCCGTGGCCATCGCCCAGCCCGTGCTCTGGTTGCTGTATCTGACGATGCCCAAGGGGCCGGTGCCGGATACGTTCAAGCTGCTGGTGTTCCTGGGCGTCCTCGCCGCGATGGGCTGGCTCGCCTACAAGGG
Organism: Luteitalea sp.; assembly: GCF_022842525.1. Taxonomy (NCBI): domain Bacteria; kingdom Pseudomonadati; phylum Acidobacteriota; class Vicinamibacteria; order Vicinamibacterales; family Vicinamibacteraceae; genus Luteitalea; species Luteitalea sp. The sequence continues at coordinate 17,723 of NZ_JALHPM010000082.1, read as the reverse complement.
CCGCCTGCCCAGAACCCGCCCCATCGTCCCCGGCGAACTCGCTGCCCTCGACTGACACTGGAGCCGACGCATGACCGAGAGCCGACCGTTGACGATCCTGTGCGTCGCCACCTACGAGAAGGGCGCCGAATTCCTCCGTGAGTGCAAGCGGCAGGGATGCACCGTCCTGCTGCTGACGACCGAGACGCTGCAGCACCTGCCCAGCTGGCCGCGCGAGGCCATCGACGAGATCTTCGCGATTCCAGCTGTCATCGGCCGCGACGACCTGCTGAAGGGCGTCAGCCATGTCGCCCGGACCCATCGCATCGACCGCATCGTCGCGCTCGACGACTTCGACGTCGAGACGGCGGCCCTGTTGCGCGAGCACCTGCGGGTGCCCGGGATGGGCGAGACCACGGCCCGCTACTTCAGGGACAAGCTGGCGATGCGCGTGCGCGCCCGGGATCACGAGGTCCTGGTGCCGCCGTTCACCGGCCTGTTCAACGACGAGGCCGTCAACGCCTACCTGGATCGGGTCGAGGGGCCCTGGCTGGTGAAGCCTCGATCGCAGGCCGCGGCGATTGGCATTCGCAAGGCGTCCACCCGCGACGAGGCGTGGCAGCACATCCACGATCTCGGCGACCTTCGATCGTTCTCGTTGCTCGAGCAGTTCGTGCCGGGCGACATCTACCATGTCGACGCGATCGTGTGGGATCGCCAGGTGGTCTTCACGGCCGCCCACCGCTATGGCTCACCGCCATGGACCGTCGCGCATCAGGGTGGGGTGTTCACCACCAGCACCGTGGATCGTCGGTCGGAAGATGCGCAGGTGCTGGACGCCCTCAACCGGCGTCTGCTCGACACCCTCGGCCTGGTCAGGGGCGTGACGCACACCGAGTTCATCCGTGCCCAGGCCGATGGCCGTTTCTACTTCCTCGAGACGGCCAGCCGTGTGGGCGGCGCCTTCATCGTCGACGTCATCGCCGCGGCGACGGGCGTGAACCTCTGGCACGAGTGGGCCAGGCTGGAGGTGGCTGGTGAACACGGGCACTACGACGTGCCGTCGCACCGCGAGGACTACGCCGGTCTCGTGCTCTCGCTCGCGAAGCAGGAGCATCCGGACACCACGGCGTACGACGACGCGGAGATCGTCCAGCGCATCGATCTGGCGCACCATGCGGGCCTGATCGTGCGTGCCGACGACCCGGCGCGCGTACACATGCTGCTCGACGCCTATGCGAGCCGCTTCCTCGAGGACTTCTACGCCTCGGCGCCGGCGCCCGACTCGGCGACGCACTAGGCGCCGCCCGTCTTCATGTCCCGCGACATCGACGCGCTCACCTCGTACACCCTGAAGCACCTGCGCGACCGCTGGTGGACCACGCGCTGGACGCAGTGGGTCAGCAGCCACTTGCGCTGCGATCCCGGTGAACGCCTGGTGCACGTCGGCTGCGGCAACGGGGAGATCGACGTCGCCCTCGCCCTGGCCACGCCGGGCCTGCAGGTGGTCTCCCTGGACGTGGTCGGCGATCGGGCTCGACACACGCGCGAGCTCGCCACCGACGTGGACGCCCGCGTGATGGCCGTTGTCGGGGACCTGCGATCCCTGCCGATCCGAGCAGGCAGCGCCGACGCCGTCCTCTGCATCGGCGTCCTGCAGCACCTGGCCGATCCTGCGGCCGCGGCGGCGACCCTCGGCGCGCTCGTCCGCCCGGGCGGCCGTGTCCTCGTCGTCGAGCCCGACCATGAAGCGCGGTACTGGTTCAGCGCCTCGGCCGCTGGGCAGCAGGCATTCGCGCTGGCGCGCGAGACCCTGGGCCGCGCGCACCGCGCCGCCGCCCCGGACGCGCCTGCCCGTCTCGGCGTCCATGTCGTGTCCTGGCTGCGAGAGGCCGGGCTCGAGCCACTGGCCGTCGAGGCCCTGCCGGTCTCCGAGTCCCGGCTCGGGGCGCCGCCTCCGGGCGTGTGGGAGGCCAGGGCGACCCGGCTGACGGCCGCGATGCCCGACCAGCCGGCCGACCGCGATCACCTGCTCCACGCGCTGAACGCCTACCGGGCGGATGCCGATGCGCAGGGCGCCGGCTTCGTCGAAGTCCAGCACGCGCTGCTGATTGCCACGCTGGCACAGCGGCCGCAGATGCGCTGGTAGAGGAGTAGGCTGTACGAGCTCATGCCTGCCGGACACGAGGGCTGGGGCGCCTACGCGCCCTTCTACGACTGGGAGAACGCCCGCACCATGGGGCGCCGGGACCTCGCGTTCTGGCAGCAACTGGCCACCCAGACCGGCGGCCGCGTGCTCGAGCTGGGGAGCGGCACGGGGCGTCTGACGGTGCCCCTCCGCCGCCAGGGCATCCCGATCATCGGGGTCGACCGCACGGCCGAGATGCTCCGTCGCGTCGGCCCTCGCGCTCGACGGTCGCGCACCGCCCGACCGCCCATCTCCCTGGGCGACGTCACCCGGCTGCCGTTTGCCGACGACAGCTTCCGTCTGGTGATGGCGCCCTACGGCCTCCTGCAGTCACTGCTGAGCGACGTCCTGCTGGCCCGGACGATCCGTGAGGCCTGGCGCGTGCTCGAACCGGGGGGCCTCTTCGGGCTCGACCTCGTACCCGACGTCCCCAAGTGGCGGCAGTACACCCGCAAACTGGTCTTCTTCAGTCCCGCAGGCCCCCGTGGGCTGCCCATCACGTTGCGGGAAACCGTCCGCCAGGACCGCGAGAAGGGGTTGACGACCTTCGAGCAGGAATACAGCGAGGGGCGCGGCAAGACCCGTCAGGTCACCCCCTTCACCATCCGGTTCCGGACGCTGCCGCTTCCGGCCATCGCGGCGCGGGTGGAGCGGGCCGGGTTCCAGGTCGAGGCCGTGCTTGGCGACTACCGGGGCGCCGAGTGGGACCGGCGGGCCGACGTCTGGCTGCTCCTGGCCCGCAAGCCCGCTGCTGTGGGTAGGGCCGGCTCTCCGAGCCGGCCGTCAGGGGAATCGGCGTAGCCGTCGGGGCGGCACGCCCGGCGTGCTAAGATCCCGTGGTTTTCCGACGTTTTGCCGAGGAGTTTCACGCGATGTCCGGCCACTCGAAATGGCACACGATCAAGCACAAGAAGGGCGCGCTCGACGCCAAGCGCGGCAAGATCTTCACGCGCATCATCAAGGAACTGTCGGTCGCGGCACGTAGCGGCGGCGGCGATCCGGCGATGAACCCGCGGCTGCGCACGGTCATCGCCGAAGCCAAGTCCGTCAACATGCCCAACGACAACATCACGCGCGCAATCCGGCGCGGGACGGGCGAGGAAGACGGCGTCAGCTACGACGAGATCACCTACGAGGGCTATGGCCCCGGCGGTGCCGCCGTGATCATCGAGACCCTCACGGACAATCGCAACCGCACCGTGGGCGAGCTGCGTCACATGCTCACCAAGTACGGCGGCAGCCTCGGCGAGACCAACAGCGTCGCCTGGATGTTCGACCGCAAGGGCTACATCGTCGTCGACAAGGCGGCGGCCGAGGAGGAGACGCTGATGGCGGCCGTCCTCGAGGCCGGCGCCGACGACATGGGCGACGATGGCGACAGCTGGGGAGTGACCACCGAGATCGGCGGCTACGAGGCCGTCCTCGAAGCGGTCAAGGCGCTGGGCATCGAACCGGCGACCGCGCAGGCGATGGCCATGCTGCCCAAGAACACGATCAAGCTCGAAGGCAAGACCGCCCAGCAGATGCTCAAGCTGATGGACGCGCTCGACGATCACGACGACGTCAAGCAGGTGTGGTCCAACTTCGACATCGAGGAAAAGGAGATCGAGGCCTCGATGGCATGAGGATCTTCGGGATCGATCCCGGGTCGGTGCGCACGGGATACGGCTGCATCGAGTCCAGCGGCAGTCGCTGGGCCCTGCACTGCAGCGGTGCCATCGTGCCGCCCGCCCGGAGCGCCTTTCCCGAGAAACTCCAGGTCATCCACCTCGAACTCCTGGCTCGGCTCACCGACGCGCGCCCCGATTGTGTGGCGATCGAGAGCCTCTTCCACGGTCTGAACACGCGCAGCGCCTTCGCCCTGGCCCATGCCCGTGGCGTGATGCTGCTGGCGGTCACCCAGCTCGGTCTGCCGGTCGTCGAGTACGCGCCCGCGGAGGTCAAGCGGGCCGTCGTCGGGTTCGGCCGGGCCGAGAAGCCGCAGGTCCAGCAGATGGTCACCATGCTGCTCGGGTTGGCGGCGCCCCCGAAACCCCTCGACGTGTCCGACGCCCTCGCGGTGGCCCTGTGCCACGCCCACACCGCCGCCTCTGGCATCCCCCAGGCCGACGCGTCGCCCTTCGCGCGCGGTCGCCGGGTCACGAGCTGGCGTCAGCTCCGGCCCGAGGATCTGGAACACCGGTGATTGCCGCCCTGCGCGGCCGGCTGTTCGAGAAGCAGCCGGCGCGACTGATCGTGGACGTCGGTGGCGTCGGCTACGACGTGCAGGTGCCCCTGTCGACGTACGGCCGCGTGGGCGACGTCGGCAGCGAGATCGCGCTGCGCGTGCATACCCACGTCCGCGAGGAGCAGATTGCGCTCTTCGGTTTCCTCACCGCGCTCGAACAACAGATCTTCGAGCGGCTGATCTCGGTCAACGGCATCGGCCCGAAGGTCGCCCTCGCCGTGCTGTCGGGCATCGCCCCCGGCGATCTCGTGGCGGCGGTGCAGGGCAACGAACCGGCGAGACTGACGACCATCCCCGGCATCGGTCGCAAGACCGCCGAGCGCATCGTCCTCGAGTTGCGCGACCGCCTGCCGGCGGCCCTTCCGGTCTCGGCCGACGCGGCCACGCCCGGCAGCATCATCCGCGCCGACCTGCTGTCGGCGCTCGTCAATCTCGGCTACCCGCGCCCGACCGTCGAGAAAGCCGTCGGCGACGTGCTCAAGGCCCAGCCCGGGGCGACCTTCGACGAGGCGCTGCGCCAGGCCCTCGGGAAGCTGGCCCGCGCGTGACCATCGACGAGAGGGAGATGCCGGATCCCCGCGTGGTGAGCGGCCGCGTCGGCGACGACGACGCGCAGTACGAAGCCGGACTGCGACCGCGCACGCTCGACGACTACATCGGGCAGGACCGCGTGCGCGAGAACCTGCAGGTGGCGATTGCCGCCGCCCGGCAGCGTGACGAGGCGCTCGACCACGTGCTCGTCTCCGGACCGCCCGGCCTCGGCAAGACCACGCTGGCGCACGTCATCGCCAACGAACTCGGCGTGTCGATGAAGGCATCGTCGGGGCCGGTCATCGAGCGCCCCGGCGATCTCGCCGCAATTCTCACGACGCTGCAGCGCCACGAGGTCCTGTTCATCGACGAGATCCATCGTCTGTCACCAGCCATCGAGGAAATCCTCTATCCGGCGATGGAGGACTACGAACTCGACATCGTCATCGGCCAGGGGCCCGGCGCGCGATCCGTGAAGGTGCCCGTGCAGCCCTTCACGCTGGTGGCGGCGACGACGCGGACCGGGCTGCTGACGGCGCCGTTGCGCAGCCGGTTCGGGTTGGTGCATCGCCTCGACTACTACACCGAGGCCGACATGATCGAGATCGTCAGCCGGTCCGGTCGTATCCTCGGCGTGCCGCTGTCGGGCGACGCGGCGGTGGAGGTGGCGCGGCGATCGCGTGGCACCCCGCGCATCGCCAATCGCCTGTTGCGGCGCGTGCGTGACTACGCCCAGGTGCGGGCCGACGGCACGGTGACCTTCGACGTGGCGCAGGCGGCCCTGACGCTGCTCGAGGTGGACGCCTATGGCTTCGATGAAGTCGACCGGCGTCTGCTGCGTACGATCATCGACAAGTTCGATGGCGGTCCCGTCGGCGTCAACACGCTGGCGGCGGCGCTCGGCGAGGAGCGCGACGCCATCGAGGACATCTACGAGCCCTTCCTGATGCAGGTGGGCTTTCTCGAGCGGACGCCGCGTGGTCGCGTGGTGACGCGCCGCGCGTACGCTTTCTTCGGGCTCGAGGAGCCCGGAAAGGACAATCGCCTGTGGTAACGGAGTCTGCGGCCCGCCCGCACGGGGTCCTCAGCGGTGGCCAGATCACGATCCAGCCGTGCATCAGCGGGCTGGCGACGTACCTGCCGCCCCGCACGCTGACCAACGCCGATCTCGAGAAGATGGTCGACACCAACGACGAGTGGATCCTGCAGCGGACCGGCATCCGCAAGCGCCACATCGTCGACCCCGGGGTGGCGACGTCTGATCTCGCGGCGGAGGCGGCGCGCGCCGCCATCGCGCAGGCCGGCCTGTTGCCGACCGACATCGACGTGATCGTCGTCGGCACCACCACGCCGGACACGATGTTCCCCAGCACGGCCTGCCTGCTCCAGCACAAGATCGGGGCGACCAGGGCCTGGGGCTTCGACCTCGGTGCGGCCTGCTCCGGCTTCACCTATGCGCTGACGACGGCCGCCGGGTTCGTGGCGGCGGGCATGGCGAAGCATGCGCTGGTGGTCGGGGCCGACGTGATGTCGAGCATCATCGACTACACCGACCGCACCACCTGCGTGCTGTTCGGCGATGGCGCGGGCGCGGCTATCGTGTCGCCCTCACCCGGTGACGGCCTCGGGCTGATCGACTTCACGCACGAGGTGGATGGCAGTGGCGGCCCGGCGCTGTGCATGCCGGCGGGCGGGTCGAAGCTGCCGGCCTCGCACGAGACCGTGGACAACCGGATGCACTACGTCCATCAGGACGGGCAGACGGTGTTCCGCTTCGCCGTGCGCAAGAACGAGGAAGTGTGCCGGCGGTTGCTCGACCGCAACGACATCACGGCTGACGACCTCGACCTGTTCGTGTCGCACCAGGCCAACAAGCGCATCATCGAGTCGGCAGCGCAACGCCTCGGCGTGCCGCCGAACAAGATGGTGCTGAACATCGGGGAGTATGGCAACACGACGGCGGCAACGATCCCGCTCGCGTTGAACGACGCCGTGCGTGACGGGCGCCTGAAGAAGGGCGACCTCGTGATGCTGGCCTCGGTGGGCGCCGGCTTCACGGTGGGGTCGGTACTGTTGCGGTGGGCCTACTGACGAATCGGTGACGGCCGGCTCCCGCCTTCGCCAGGGCTTCGGCGTGCAAGCGGAGAGCCGGCCCTACCCCACGCCGACACCGGCTGCCCACGCCGGCCGTTTTCGCTACTCGTGCTCGGCGACGTCGTGGTCGAGCGGCACGCGCTCGGCTCTCGCCTTCTCCGCTTCCTCGAGCTTGACGAGGCCGCGTCGGATGGCCGCCGTGGCCGCCTGCGTGCGGTCGCGCACGCCGAGCTTGCCGAGCAGGCCGTTCACGTACGACTTGATCGTGCCTTCGGTGGTGTTGAGTTCGTGGGCGATCTCGCGGTTGCTGTGGCCGCTGACGATGAGCCGCAGGACGTCCATCTCGCGCCTGGTGAGGTCGGTGCGCCCCGCCTGGTCGAGCACCTGGGTGATGCGCGGCGGGATGTACTGTCGACCCTCGTGGACCGCGATGATCGCCTCGAACAGCTCGTCGCTCGGCATGCCCTTCAGGACGTAGGCGGCCGCACCGGCCGACAGTGCACGCGCGATGTCGACGTCGCCTTCGTACACCGTCAGGACCACGACCCGGGCTTCCGGGAACTCGCTGCGAATGGCGCGGATGGCCTCGGGGCCCTCCATCACCGGCATGCGCAGGTCCATGATGGCCAGGTCCGGCTGCGTGCGACGGAACGCGGCCACGGCCTCTTCGCCATTGCTCGCCGTGGCCACCACCGAGAAGCGCGGATTGCGCTCGAGGACGGCAACCAGTCCCTGCCGCAGGATATCGTGATCGTCTGCCACCAGCAGACGGATGGGTGAGCGTACTTCGCCGGTCACAGCGACTCCTTGGGGTCGAACACGATCCCCCTCATGGCGAGATCGGCCGCGTCGGCGATTTGATGAATCCCACGCGATGGCAGGCGCTGACGTCGCCTCGACGCCCTCGATCCTGCAGCGGTCTCACCGAAGTCCAATGATGGCACAAACACTCTGGCTCTGCCGTGGTGGTCTGACGATCTCATCCGGCCTCGGGAACGAGCACGGCGACGGGCAGCACCTGCAGGGCCTGCGCCAGGAACATCCACTGTTCAGACGAGGTACGCGCCGGTGTGACGAGCGCGCCGGTGAGCAGGTCGCGCCACCTGACGCTGGGACTATCCAAAGGCAGGATCACCCGCGATGTCGCCCACGCCGACCCCACCGGCCACGTCCCGGGCAACTGCCCCGTGCGTAAGCCGATGATGACGAGTGCCCACCCCGCCTCCTCGTGCGACCGCGCGAAGGCCATGGCGGTCGCAGCGACCGACAGGTCGACGTCGAGCGGCCGATAGGTACCTCTCAGCCACAGGTCCGGACGGTCCCGCCGCGCCCGCAGGAGCGCCGAGGCGACGTGCAGCTTGATGCGGCCGTCGGGCCAGGCGTCCAGCCAGGCGCTCACGCGGTCGGGGCCGAAGTCGTCGCTGGCGCGTACCTCGTCGAGCGCGCCCAGCCGCTCGGCGAGCGCGTCGAAGGGCACCGGCCGTCGATTGTCGGGATCGACGAGATCGAACTTCCAGTCCTCGGCGCCCTGATACGTGTCGGGCACGCCGGGCGCGGTCAGCTTCAGCACGGTCTGGGCGAGGGCGTTGCACACGCCGCGCGTGGCCAGCCTCGCGGCCAGCGGGGCCAGCACGGCCAGCACCTTCGGCGCGGCCGGGCCGGCGAGCACGTGCTCGACGTACGCGCGCGTGGCGGCCTCGTAGGGCTCGTTCGGCGTGATCCAGCTGGTGTGTCGCTTCGCCTCGCGAATGGCCTTCAGCATGTATTCCGTGAGGCGTTCGACCAGCGCGGTGGGGGCTGGCGCCTCGATCGCGACCCCGGGCGGCCAGCACCCGACCAGCACCTGCAGGAAGCGGCACTCGTCGTTGCGATCGGGCGCCCAGGTGCCTTGCAGCAGCGTGCGCGCGGGGGCCGCGGCCCGCAGCGCGCGGCCGAGCGTGTCGCGCCAGTCGTCGGCCATCTCCGACAAGGCGTTGATGCGTGCCCGCACGTCCTCGCCGAGTTTCGTATCGTGCGTGGACAGCGTCGTCATCTCGGCCGGCCAGGAGCGCTGACGCGTGCCGTTGGCGGCATGGACCGCCTCCACCGACTGCTCGGTGGTGCCGGGATCGCCGCCGACCTCGTTCATCGAGACCAGCACGTTGTAGCGATAGAACGTGGTGTCCTCGACGCCCTTGGCCTGCACGGGGCCGGTGTACTGCTGGAGCTTCATCGCGAACTCCAGCCGACGCTGGTACATCGACGGCGCGCCATGCGCGGCGGGTGGCGTCGACGAGGGCTCCGGCAGCAGCACCTCGCGCAGGAAGCGGAACAGCGAACCCTCCATCGCGGGATTGCGCCGCCGGGCCTCGGCGATGGTCCGGTCGATGATCGCGAGGTCCTCCTGCGTCCAGCCGCGGGCGCTGACGTACGTCCGGTAGACGGGGATGCACGCGACGTATTCGGCAATCAGCTCGCGCAAGCTGTTGAGCGTGAAGTCGCGGGTGTGGCGATCGGCGCGGGCGATCCGTGCGAGCGCATCGGCGAGCACACCGAGCTCGCTCGACATCGCCGTGTCCATGATCAATCGCTTGGCGTCGTAGACGATCTCGTGCAACGGCTCGCGCGCGCCGGTGACGCGGGCATGGACCCGCCGCAGCCGACGCAGGCCGGCCGGGTCGATGAACAGGCCGTTGATCTCGTTCAGGAACGCATAACCGGTCGTCCCGTGCACCTGCCAGTCGTCGCGCAGACGCTCGCCGTGCTCGAGAATCTTCTCGGCGACCACGTACAGCGGGGCCTTCTGGCCGGTCTCGTTCTGGGCGAACTGCTGCAGGCGCGCGAAGTACGCCTCGGGGTCGAACAGGCCATCGGGGTGATCGAGGCGCAGCGCGTGCACGTGGCCGTCGCGCAGCCACGTGCCGATCAACTGGTGCGTGGCGTCGAACACGGCCTCGTGTTCGACGCGCACGCCCGCCAGCTCGTTGACGTCGAAGAAGCGACGGTAGTTGATCTCGTCCACCGCCGTGCGCCACGACGCCAGTCGATAGGGCTGGGCCTCGAGCAACGCATGCAGTTCGTCGAACGAATCTGGTTCCCCGGCGCGACCGTTGATGTGCCCCACGGCGTGCGTCATCGCGTCGATCACGAGCGGCGTCTCGTCCGCCAGGCGAAGCAGGCGCCCGCGCAGCACTTCCTTCTCGCGCTGACGGACGATGATGCGCTCGGGATGCGTGTCGGTGTACGGGGGCAGGTTGTGCAGGCCCTCGAGGATGCTCTGGAACTCGATCACCGCCGGGTGCCCATCGCCGAGCGACGCCATCAGCACCGGCACGGCGTGGCGCAGCACCAGCGGCGTCTGCCGCGGGTTGATCGGCAGACGATGCTCGAAGTACCGCAGCCAGAGGCGACCATCCTCGTACTCGATCTGCAGCTCGCCGCGGTCGAGTACGTCGCCGTACTGATCGCCCAGGATGGGCAGCAGGACCTTCTGGCGCAGGTGCGGCGTGATCGGATCCCAGTCGATGTCGAAGTACTCGGCAAACGGCGAACACGGCCCGTTCTCCAGCACTTCGCGCCACCACGGATTGGCGCGCGGATCGACGCCCATGTGGTTGGGCACGATGTCGGCCATCAGCCGCAGGCCCAGGCGCGCGGCCTCCGACGACAGTCGCTCGAGATCCGCGTCCGTGCCCAGGTCGGGATTGACCGCGCCATGGTCGCAGATGTCGTAGCCGTGCGTGCTGCCGGGACGCGCCTTGAGCATTGGCGAGAGATACAGCGCATCCACACCGAGTCTCGCCAGATACGGGGCCAGCGCCGTGGCGTCGGCAAACGTCAGGTCGGGGCCGAGTTGCAGCCGGTAGGTACTGGTCGGCGTCCACGCCGGTGCAGGCATGGTCATGCCGCGCCTCCCGGCAGGTGGAGCACCAGGCCGAACGGCTCGGGGCTCGCATCGATGACGATCGCGCCATCCTCGATCCGCACCCCGTGCACGATCGCGCCGGCGCTGGTCGCCGTGGCGTGCAGGACGACGACGGTGTCGTCGGACCGCAACGACGGCCTCGGCAGACGTCGTGTCGCCGTGCCGGAGAAGTCGACGTACGTCAGCAGGAGTCCGTCGCGCGCCGACGGCTGCTCGAGCCACAGGCCATCCGATCCGATCGATTCGCACCGCACGCGTCCACGGTCGCGCGGCTGCGCGGCCACATGGGCATGGCGCACGGCCAGCAGCGCGCGCGTCTGCGCCAGCACCACCGCATGGGAAGGCTGCGTAGACTCCTCCCAGGGCAGGCGGCTGGCCCGCCACGTCGCTTCCGCCTGTGGGCTCGGGATCCGCTCGCGGGCTTCGGGATCACCGAAGGCCGAGAACCGGCCGAACTCGCGTCGTCGTCCTTCGATGACCAGCGCGCCGAGGGCCTCCTCGTGGTCGGTGAAGTAGAGGAACGGCGCCGACGTGGCCCATTCCTGGCCCATGAACAGCAGCGGCGTCTCCGGGCTCGTGAGCAGCAGCGTCGACGCCGCCAGCCAGGTCGCATCGCTCACCTGGTGATGCAGGCGTTCGCCGTGGGCGCGGTTGCCGACCTGGTCGTGGTTCTGGACGCAGATCACCGACGCCTCGATCGGCACGCCGGCCGGCGACGTGCCGCGCGGGCCGTCGTAGTGCGCGGCATGCTGGCCGGTGAACACCCAGCCATCGCGCACCGCGGCCGCGATCTCGTCGGTGTTGCCGCGGAAGTCCGAGAACCACGCCTCGTGGTCACCCGCGAGATGACGACGGACGGCGTGGTGGAAGTCGTCGGCCCACACGCCGGTCATGCCGAAGCCGCCCTCTGGAATCGGGTGCAGCAGCGTGTCGAGGTTGCGTTCGTCTTCGGCGATCAGGTGAATCTCCCGCCCGGGGACGCAAGCCGCGACCTCGCGGGCGATCTGGGCGAGGATGTGCTCGCGGCTGTGGTCGGTGAGGGCGTGCGTCGCATCGAGGCGCAGGCCGTCGAGGTGGTACTCGATGAGCCACTGCAGCACGTTGTCGCAGATCACTCGACGCACCGCCGCGCTCCCAGGGCCATCGAGGTTGATGCCGCGCCCCCACGGCGACGTGTGCCGGTCGGTGAAGATCGTCGGCATCCACGCCGCAAGGTAGGCGCCATCCGGGCCGAGGTGGTTGTAGACCACGTCGAGCAGCACCGCGAGTCCCAGGGCGTGCGCGCGATCGACGAGGGCGCGCAGGTCATCGGGATGGCCGTACTGCTCGGAGGGCGCGAAGAGCGCCGCGCCGTCGTAGCCCCAGTTCCACCGCCCCGGGAAGGCGGCGATGGGCATCAGCTCGATCGCGGTGACGCCGAGGTCGACGAGCGCGGGCAATCGCGCCATCGCGGCGGCGAACGTACCTTCGGGCGTGAAGGTGCCGACGTGCAGCTCGTAGATGACCAGGCGGTGGCGCGGCACGCCACGCCACGACGCGTCGGTCCAGGCAAAGGTCGTCGGGTCGATGACCATCGACGGACCATGCACGCCATCGGGCTGCCAGCGACTGCAGGGGTCTGGCCACGGCGTGTGGTCGTCCATCTGCAGCCGGTACCGCGTGCCGGCACCTGCGCCGGGCACGTACGTCTCGAACGTGTCGGCGTCGACACGGGCCATGTCCATCGGTGCCTGTCCCTCCACGTGGGCGCGCACGGAGGCGGCGCCCGGGGCGCACACCCGCATCCGTACACCCGCCTCGTCGAGGTGCGTGCCGTAGGTTGGCGTCCAGCGCGTCGTCATGCCGGCTCTCCTGCCGGGCGTGCAGCCAGATCGATGAGCACGGCGCGTGCCAGTTGGCGACGGTCGTCTGCGGCGTTGACGGCATCGACCAGCAGGCGCCACAGCATCCCGACGCGCAGCCCCTCCACGAGGTCGAGCACGGGCACGGTGGTGCGCCCGCCGGCGGCGAGTTCCTCCTGCCAGCCCCGCACCAGGGCCCACGTCGCGATGGCCCACCAGGCCCGCGCCACCGGGTCCTGCGGTTCGCGGCGACCGCTGTCCTGCAGCGCCGTGAGTGCCGCGTAGGCGAGATCGGCCGCGAGCGCGGCGATGTCGCGCTCGCCGCAGTCGGTCAGCGCCCCCGGCTCCCCTGGGGTTCCCGGCGTGCTGTCGTCCGGATCGACCGGGGCGGGCTCGCCATCGGTCCAGCGCCAGCGTGCGAGCGCCCCGAGCACCTGCCGCGACGCGAGCACACGCTGGCCCGCGGCTGAGACGAGCAGGGTGGCCCAGCGGCTGCGTGCGTCGGCAGGCAGCTCCGACAGCGCCGCCAGGGCGGCGTCGGCGAGCTCGCGATCCTTCGAGGGGCCTGAGGTGTCGTCAGCGGCTGCACTGACGTCGGCTCTCGCTGCAATGGCGTCGGCCATCGCCATGTGCGTGGCCGCCACACGTCGCCCCATCACTCGCGCCATGCGCTCCACCTCATGCAGGGGCTCGCTGTCGAGGCGAGGGGCATCGCGGCCGTCGCGCAGCCAGGCGAACGGGTCGGCCGGTGTCGTCAGGGTGTGCGGTTCGGCCAGCCAGCGCAGCGCCAGCTGATGGGATCGGTCCCAGCCGTCGTGCGTCGACGGGACGCGCGACCGCAGCAGCATGAACGGCCAGCGCTGCCCGTCGGGCGTCAGCAGGTCGAGATGGGCGTACGCGACGGGCAGTTCCACATCGAGGTTGCGTGACAGTGCCTCGAGAATCTGCTCCTCGTGCGATCGACCGCGCAGCAGCCGGCGGCGAATCTTCATCTCCGCGGCAGCGCCGCAGGCGATCACCGTCTGCGCGAGCGTGGTGGGCATCAGGGCGTAGGGCTCGTGATCGGCCAGCACGGCGGGCCCCGGCGACGCGGCATCGAACACGCCGCCACGGCCGGCGAGTCTGGTGCCCTCCGTCAGCATCCGCATCAGGACCCGCGCGGCATCGGCCTCGATCACCTCGTGCAGCGTGCCCGTCCTGGCGCCGGCGATGCGGGCCAGCACGCGGTCGGGATGGCGGTCGAGCATCTCCTCGCCCCTCGGCCCGCTCGTGAACGTCAGCACCAGACCGTATCGGTAGGTATCGACTTCCCCTTCGACGTCCACCGCGAGCAGCACGATCGGTTCGGCGCCGCCACGCGCCAGGGCGTGACTCGCCACGCGGACGCCGTGCACCCCCGACCCAGGGGCGCGGTACCACGGCTGGCGTTCGAGGTACGGCAGCAGGTAACGACGCTCCAGCACGGCGCGTCCCGGGCCGTCGAACAGCGTGTCCCAGCGTTCACTCACGAGCAGGTCGGGTAGTGCATGCCGACGCGTGTCGGCGACGGCCTCGCTGCTGGCGCGCGGATCGCTCGCATCCAGGATGTGCAGCCAGTACCAGCCGTAGGGGGCCAGCGTGATGCGCGTGGTGCCGTGCTCGAGCGGAGGCAGATGCGTGCCGCCGAGCATCTCGACCGGCACACCCTCGAGGCGCGTCCGCACCTCCGCGGTCTGGACGGTGGCCGACAGGTTGGCGACCACGAGCACGGTGTCGTCGAGGTACTGCCGCGTGAAGGCGAGGACCCGCCGGTTGCCGGTCTCGACGAACTCGATGGTGCCGCGGCCGAAGGTCGGATGCGCCTGCCGCATGGCGATCATCCGCCGCGTCCAGTTCAGCAGCGAGGCCGGCGAACGTTCCTGCGCCTCGACGTTGACGGCCTGGAAGCCGAACACCGGGTCCATCACCAGCGGCGCGCACAGGCGCTGCGGATCCGCGCGCGAGAAGCCGCCGTTGCGGTCCCCGGTCCACTGCATCGGTGTCCGCACGCCATGCCGATCCGACAGGTAGATGTTGTCGCCCATGCCGATCTCGTCGCCGTAGTAGATGACCGGCGTGCCCGGCAGCGACAGCAGCAGCACGTTGAGCAGTTCGACCCGTCGCCGGTCGCCATCGAGCAGCGGCGCCAGTCGACGACGGATGCCGACGTTGATGCGCATGCGCGGATCCTCGGCGAAGGCGCCGTACATGTACTCGCGCTCTTCCGGCGTGACCATCTCCAGCGTCAGCTCGTCGTGGTTGCGCAGGAACAGCGCCCACTGACAGCTCTCGGGGATGTCGGGCGTCTGGCGCAGGATCTCGACGATGGGCTCGCGGTCCTCCCGCTCGATCGCCATGTAGAGGCGTGGCATCAGCGGGAAGTGGAACGCCATGTGGCACTCGTCACCCGCGCCGAAGTACTCGCTGACGTCGGACGGCCACTGGTTGGCCTCGGCCAGCAGGACGCGCCCCGGGTACTCGGCGTCCATGAAGCGGCGCACCTGCTTGATGAGCGCGTGGGTCTCCGGCAGGCTCTCGCTCGACGTGCCTTCCCGCTCGATGAGGTACGGGATCGCGTCGAGTCGGAAGGCGTCGACCCCCAGGTCGAGCCAGAACCGCATGATGCGCAGCATCGCCCGCATCACCCGCGGGTTCTCGAAGTTCAGGTCGGGCTGGTGGTGGAAGAAGCGGTGCCAGTAGTAGGCGTTGGCGACCGGATCCCACGTCCAGTTCGACGTCTCGGTGTCCGTGAAGATGATCCGCGTGCCGTCGTACTTGCGGTCGCTGTCGCTCCACACGTAGAAGTCGCGCGCCGGCGACCCCGGCGGCGCCTGGCGTGCCTCCTGGAACCAGGGATGCTGGTCCGAGGTGTGGTTCATCACCAGCTCGGTGATCACCCGGAGGTTGCGCGCATGCGCCTCGCGGAGGAAGCGCCGCACGTCGCGCAGCGTGCCGTACGCCGGATGCACGCCCTGGTAGTGCGCGATGTCGTAGCCATCGTCGCGCAGCGGCGACGGGTAGAACGGCAGGATCCAGATCGTGTTGATGCCCAGCGTCTGGAGATAGTCGAGCTTCCTGATCAGCCCCGAGAAGTCACCGATGCCGTCGTCGTTGCCGTCGAAGAAGGTGCGGACATGCACCTGATAGATGACGGCGTCCTTGTACCAGTCGGGCTGTGCCGGGCGTGAAAACTCGTCCATGTCGTCCTGGAAAGCAAATCGCACGCCGGCACGACCGGGGATGGCCGCGCGAAGCGTGCGAGCGCGGTGCCGCGCGGCGTCCTCTGCTGACTGGGACGCCCGGCGCACCGACGTGATGACAGGACGATGTTACCGGAGTGCGGAGCGCGTTCGCTCATCCGCACGCAGCAGCACGACCGAGCGCCCGGCCACCGGGTAGCTGCCGCGTTCTGCCGGTGCCACGGGCTGATGCTCGATGCCCGTATCGAAGACACGCGTCCAGGCCAGACCACTGCCGAGCTGTGGCAGCTTGAACGGTCGAGGTGCCGCGTCGGCGTTCAGCAGCACCAGCAGCGTGTCGTCGACGATGGGCTCGCCGCGATGGTTGATCTCGTCCATGGCGACGCCGCTGAGGAGCATGCCGAGGGCACGGACGTGCGACGCCGACCACATCGCGTCGGTCATCTCGACGCCCGACGGATCGAACCACGCGAGATCCTTGACGCCGGCGCCGCGCAGCGGCCGGCCCTGGAAGTAGCGCTGGCGACGCAGCACTGGATGCTTCTGGCGCAGGGCAATCAGCATCCGGGTGAAGTCGAGGAAGTCCTTGTCCTCCTCGGTCAGCTCCCAGTGGAACCAGCTGATGTCGTTGTCCTGGCAGTAGGCGTTGTTGTTGCCCTTCTGCGTCCGCCCCATCTCGTCGCCGCCGCCGATCATCGGCACGCCCTGCGAGAGGAGCAGCGTGGCCATGAAGTTGCGACGCTGCTGCACGCGCGCCTGCCGCACCGCAGGGTCGGTGGTCGGCCCCTCGACGCCGAAGTTCATCGCGAGGTTGTTCGATTCCCCGTCGCGATTCTGCTCGCCGTTGGCCTCGTTGCGCTTCTGCTCGTAGGTCACCAGATCGGCCAGCGTGAAGCCGTCGTGGCAGGTGACGAAGTTGATGCTCGCGCTCGGCAGGCGTCCGGTGTGCTCGTAGAGGTCGCTGCTGCCGGCCAGTCGCGTCGCGAACTCCGAGACCTGACCGCCATCGCCGCGCCAGAAGCGCCGCACGGTGTCGCGATAGCGCCCGTTCCACTCGGTCCAGCCAACCGGGAAGTTGCCGACCTGGTAGCCGCCTTCGCCGAGGTCCCACGGCTCGGCGATGAGCTTGACCTGCGAGAGCACCGGGTCCTGATGAATGATGTCGAAGAACGAGCCCAGCTTGTCCACCGCGTGGAGTTCGCGCGCCAGCGCACTCGCGAGGTCGAAGCGGAAGCCGTCGACGTGCATCTCGAGCACCCAGTACCGCAGGCTGTCCATGATGAGCTGCAGCACGCGCGGGCTCTGCATGTTCAGCGTGTTGCCGGTGCCGGTGAAGTCCTCGTAGTAGCGCTTGTCGCCGGGCGACAGCCGGTAGTACGACAGGTTGTCGATGCCCCGCAACGACAGCGTCGGGCCCATGTGACTGCCCTCGGCCGTGTGGTTGTAGACCACGTCGAGGATGACCTCGAGGCCGGCCGCGTGCAGCGTGCGGACCATCGACTTGAACTCGCGCACCGATCCGTAGGCCGACCGGCTCACCGAGTAGCGCAGGTCCGGCGCGAAATACCCGAGCGTGTTGTAGCCCCAGTAGTTGGCCAGCCCCGCCTTCACGAGGTGCCAGTCGTCGATGTGGTGGTGCACCGGCAGCAGCTCGACGGCAGTCACGCCGAGCTTGAGGAGGTGCTCGATCGACGCTTCCGACGCCAGGCCCAGGTAGCTGCCGCGCAGGTCGTCCGGGATG
>NZ_JALHPM010000081.1:0-28761 GCF_022842525.1 Luteitalea sp. | reverse complement strand
TCGCCGAGCGGACAATGGAGTGGTCGGGCGGATCTGCCGACGCCCACGCCGAAGGGTCCACGTCCACCGCCGATCGCCGCTGGTTCTTCGCCGAGGGCGCAACCCACTCGGGCTTCCGGCTCTTCTTCCTGATCTCCAACCCCGGCGATCTGCCGGCCACGGTCGGCGTGCACTACCTGTTTCCGGACGGCGCCCCGCTGCATCGCACGCACGTGATCGCGCCACGTTCGCGGTTCACCATCTGGGCCAACCAGGAGCACCCCCGGTTGGCCGCCGCCGAAGTCTCCACCCGATTCAGCGCCGACATCCCCATCGTCGTGGAACGGGCGATGTACACCGTCGGCACCGATGGCCGTCTGCTGGCGGGCCATGCCGCGATCGGCACGTCGGAGCCGCAGCCCACCTGGTACTTCGCCGAGGGGGCGACGGGCACGTTCTTCAACACGTTCCTGCTCCTGATGAATCCCACGGGCCACGCCACGCAGGTGGAGGTCGTCTTCCTGCGGCCCGTTGGCGCGCCGGTGCGCCGCACCTACACGGTGGGCGCCCAGCAGCGCTACACGGTGTGGGTCAACCATGCCGCACCGGAGTTGTCCGCCACCGCGGTCGGGCTCGCGGTCCGCAGTCTGGATGGCACGCCCATCGTGGCCGAGCGGGCGATGTGGTGGCCCGGCAACGGCAGTGGCTTTCGCGCCAGCCACGTCACGGCCGGTCTGCCGGAAGCCTCACCCGTCTGGGCGTTCGCCGGAGGGGAGAGTCGGGCCGGCGAGCAGGACGCCACGTTCGTGCTGCTGGCCAACGTCGGCGACGAGGACGCGACCGTCCGCGTGTCGCTGCTGCCCGAGGACGGCCTGCCGCTGATACACACACTCGAGGTGCCGGCGGACTCGCGGACGAACGTGGACGTGGCCGCGATCTTTCCTGCCGCCGGCGGCACCCGCTACGGCGTGCTGATCGAGGCGCTGACGCCCGGAGCGCGCCTCGTGGCCGAGCGGTCGCACTACGTCACCGCCAATGGTGTGACGTTCGCGGCCGGCACGAGCACGCGAGGACGGAACCCGCGGCGTCTGCTCGCGCCGCCCATCATGCGGCGCCTTGCGCGCGGCAGCGCCGCCACCCTCTACGAGGACGTCGTCGCCGCGGAGACGCTGGCCGGGCTCGACGCCGAGTCGTCGGCGCCCGGAATCGCGGCCGTCAGCATCGTGGACGGACGCGGCGTGCGCGTGAGCCCTCAGCCGGGCGCGAGCGGGTGGGTCACCGTGACCCTCACGGCGACTGGGGTGGACGGCGCGCGCGAGACCCAGCGCTTCCGCGTCAAGGTGGGCGATGCCGCGACGAGCGAGCACACCATCACGCTGTCTGGCCCCACCACGTTCAGCCTGCCCGCACTCGGGGATGCCGCCGCGTCGCCCGAGGTCACCACCATCGAGAACATCGGCCCGACGACCATCACGGGCATCGAGCTCTTCGAGCAGGGACGGGACTGGTCGACGGTCGATCGCATCCTGGCCAGCGCGACGGCCGGCCTGACGACGCCCGACGAGCGGGCGCACGCGCTCTGGCACTTTGCGCGCACCCATCACGTCCCCTGGTGGTCGGCCACGATCAACACCGACCTGCACGATCCGGTCGTCGTGTTCAACGGCTTCGGCTACGTGTTCTGCGACGACATCTCGAGCGCCCTGGGACTGCTGTTCGAGCGGGCGGGGATGCCGGCCCGCATGTGGAACCTCGGCGTGGACCGCCACACGGTGGTGGAGGCGTACTACGACGGCGACTGGCACATGTTCGATGCGTCGCTGGACGGGCTGTTCCTCGAACGCGACAACCGCACCGTGGCCGGCGTCGAGGACATCATCGCGGACCCCGGCCTGGTGTCCCGGGGCGGCTGGCGGCAGGATTTCGCCTATGGCATCTGGACGACGCCGGGCCACTTCAGTTATCCGGCCTCGGTACTGACCCGCGAGGGCCGGGGCATGGGCCTGACCCTGCGACCGGGGGAACGCCTGACGCTGTCGCCTGCCGTGCGCACCGGTCTGCGCTATGCGGACGGGTCGCTGGTCTCGCCGCCCGGCCTCGAACCGCCGGTCCTCGGCGGCGGCGTGCTGGCCTCGCGCCTGGATGGCCGACAGCCGGACGCCCTCGAGCGGCTTCGGGATGCGAATGGGGTGGCCGCAAGCGCCCGCGGGCTGGTCCGCACCGCGCCGGTCGGCACCGCAATCTTCGAAGTGGCGACGCCATGGCCCGTCGTCGGCGGGCAGTTGCGGGCGACGGTCGAGCCCGGTGGTCCCGGCGAGACGGTGACCATCGACGTGACCGCCTCGGGCACCGGCTTCGACTTCGACTGGTCTGAACTGGTCAGCGGTCGCTTCCGCGTCCCTGGCCTCCACGTGGCGGACGGCAACCTGCGCACGTTCACCCCCGAGCACTACGGCCCGGCGGTCCACAACGGGCCGGGGTCGACACCGGGCTACATCGAGTACCGCTTCAGCGCGCTGCGGCAGCCGGGCGCACGCACGCGACTGGCCGGGTCGTTCTATCGCGCCAGTGCCAGCGACATCGTCGCGGTGCAGGTCTCGGCCGATGGCGTCCGGTGGGACACGGCCTGGATGATGGCGCCCGTCGGCGGGGCCGTGCTCAGCGTCGACCTGACCGAGGCGCTGGCCGCGTGCGACCCGTGCGGCGTCCGCCTGCTCGTGCAGGGCACCTCGGGCCCTGCCACGGCGGGCTTCGACGCGCTCAGCCTCGAGGGCGTGGAGCCCTTCGGGTGGACGCCGGTGTGGTCGGCTCCGAGCGACGCACTCGCGGGGACGACGACGGTCGCGGTGCCGCTGGGGCACCTGGTGGACAGCTACGACGGCGCGATGGTCTTCGCGTATCACGTGCGGGTCAGGCTGTCGGGGTCGAGCCCCGTGCCGGCTGCCCTCGAATCGCTGGCCCTGGACTCCAACGTGCAGGCGGCGCCGCAGTCGATCACGCAGCCCGGGGCCGCGCCGGTCCAACTCGTCTACCGCGACAGCAGCACGGGACCGCGCCAGGTACGCATCGGGCATCGCTGGCACGTCGACGAGGCCCGCCATCGTCCCGCAGCCCCCGAACCGACCCTGAGCGTCGGGGGCGAGGCCGTCGATGCGCGGACGCCGTTCCATCTCGGATGGGTGGCGCCGCCCGATCCTGACGGCGACGTGCTGATCACGTACCACGTGCAGGTCTGCGAGCCGCGCGAGTGCCGCTATCCGATCAGTGCCAGCTTCGACGAGCAGGGCACCTTCTCGAACCCCGGCGCCGACGGTCTGTTCGGCACGACCGATGACGGGCCGCCGGTGCCCATCATCAGTACCCACTGGATGTACCTGCACGCGTGGCTCCGGGCCGGCGCGACGTACGCCTGGCGTGTCCGGGTCCAGGACGCCAGCGGACTGTGGAGTGACTGGAGCCGTGCCGAGCGCTTCCACGTCACCGCGCAAGCGCCGCCCTGAGGCCGGCATGGCGTATCCTGCGCCGATGGCTGGACCGCCGCAGGAGAGCTCGAGGGGATGACCACGCCCGGCCGCGCGGCACGCGGGGCGATCGCGCTCACGGCGGTGTTCGCCGTCTACCTGCCCAGTTCGGTGAACGGCACGATTTCGCCGCTGCTGGGCAGTGTGGGGATCGTCGGCACGGCGGTGCTGCTCTCGGCGCTGCTCGCTCGCCGCCGAGGCATCGGCCATCCCGTGCAGGTCACGCTGGCGATGGCGTGCGTCGCGTCGCTGCTGGTCGCCAGCCTGTTCTCCCCCTTCGCCAGGATTTCTCCAGGCCTCATCCCGATCTTCGGCGCCGTGGCCGTGCTGGTGGCGCTCAATCTGCGTGACGTGGCGCTGACCGGGGCCACGCAGGGGGCGCTGGTCCTCGTGCTGGGCCTCAGCCTGATCTTCGGCGCGGGCCTGGCCCTCGACCTGCCCTGGGCCGACCGCCTGGCCGTGCAGGCCTACGGCGCGTTCTATCCGGGCCTGCTGCACAACATGGTGGTGCTGTCGGACAAGCCGGTGCTGACCTTTGCGACCCACTCGATGGCCGCCTTCGTCATGTACCTCTTCTTCTATCTGTGTTTCACGTTCTGGCGGGTCCGGCCCTCGCCGCTGGCCGCCGGCGCCACTCTGGGATTCCTGGTCCTGCTCTGGCGACTCAGCTCGACCACCAGCCTGATGCTCACGTGCGTGGCGCTGCTGCAGGTGCTCGTGCTGATGCTGCGACGCCACCGGTGGCTCGTGCCGGTGCTGGTCGTGGTGCTGACGGGCACCGGACTCTGCGCCCTGTTGCTGTCGGGGCTCAGTCCGCGCGAGATGGCCACCATCGTGCGGGACGCGGTGCTCGGCAACCGGGCCAACGGGCTGATCTCGCGCTACGCGTCGGGAGGCCTGCTCGCCGCCAACTTCCGCTATCTGTCCGACCATCCCCTGCAGCCCATCGGCGTGGGCTTCTCGCCGGCGCTCTATCTCGGGGACTCGGGGGTCCTGCTGCTGCTGATGCGCGGGTCGCTGCCGCTGCTGCTGGCGGTCTACGGCGGGCTGTTCGCGTTCCTCCAGTACAACCTCAGGTCGCGCACGGTGGCGACGTGGATCTTCGTGGTGACGCTGGCCTTCGAGGTCGGCTTCACGCCCCTGCAGTACCACCGCTTCGTCGGCCTCCTGCCCCTGCTCGTCGTCGGGTTCAACGGGGCGCTGGTGCCCCGGCGCGAGGGCGTCCTCGACGCCAACGCGAGCAGGTATACTCAGGGTTTGGCCACGACCCGGCAGTCATGAATTCTCCCGTCGATCCCCTTCACCCGATGCCCCCGCCGCCGTCGCCCTTCGCGTCGACGGACCCGGCGCGGGAGCTCGAGCTCATCGACTACTTCGCGGCGATTCTCGACCGACGGTGGCTCGTGGCCGGCCTGGCGCTAGGCATGGCCGCGCTGGCTGCCGTCCTGAGCCTGCTGTCGCCGCGTCAGTACGAGGCGGCCGGGTTGCTGTCGGTGATGCCCGCACGCCTGGAGAGCGGCGTGCCGGTGGAGGCGGTGCCGGAGACGATGGTGCCCGTGGTGAAGAGCACCACGCTCCTCAGTGCGGTGCTGGCGCACCTCAAGCTGGATCAGCCGCCGTACTCCCTGACGGCCGAGCGCTTCTTGGCGGCCCATCTGGTGGCCGAGCCCATCGTGCGCACGTCGTTCGTGGAGGTGAGGGTCACCCTGCCGGATGCCGACCTGGCCCGTCGCGCCGTGGACGAGATCGTGGCCCGGGCCGTCGAGCAGTCGCGCCAGATCAACCAGGCGGAAGGCGGCGGCATGGAAGCCCGGCTGCGGCAGGTCGCCGAAGAGGGCGAACGGCGCTTCGCGGCGGCCGAGGCCGCGCTCAAGGCGTTCCGGACCAGGGCGCAGATCGAACTGCTCCGCAAGGACGTGGATGCGAGCCTCGGGCAGCGTGGCGCCTTCCTGCAGGTGCTCGTGGACATCAGCGCGGAACGCGGGCGGCTGGCCCGGGCCGAAGCCGAGGTGAGCCAGCGGCCCGAGCTGGACACCACGGTCGAGTCGATCACGCAGGGCCGCGCCACGCTGCAGGAGGCCGCTCGGCCGCGCGGTGGCGAGGACGCGCTCGTCGGCCTCAGCGTGCAGAGCCAGCAGGTCAACACGGCCCGCAAGGAGCTGGACGTCCAGCTCGGCGAGTCGCGCACGAAGCTGGCGGCGCTCGAGAAGCAGCGGGATCGGATGCTGGAGGTGGCGCAGGTCAGTTCGGCACAACTCCCCCTGCTCACCACCTTGTATGAACGGGAAGCGGCGCTGACGCGCCTGCAGCTGGAGTTCGATGTCGCCCGGAAGGCCTTCGAGGAAGCCTCGACGAGCTACCAGGTGGCCCGGATGCGCACGGCGCTGCGGTCGCCCTTCGTGCAGGTGGTGGAGAAGGCCGCGCGCCCGAACGCCCCGCAGAGCCGCCGCGTGGTCCGCAATACCGCCGTGGGTTTCGTCGCGGGCGCGACGCTGGGATGCCTCGCCGCCCTCGGTGCCCTGGCCATGGCCCGGATGGCCCTGCTGCCCACCCGTCGCCCCGGAGCCTGATCCGGCAGCCGAGACACCGAACCGTAGCAGGGGCAAGGCCAGACCGTCTGGCGCCCCGGACTGGAAGACAGCGCACGCATGTGGAGAACTGACATCCTGGAGTTCGTCCGGGCGCGCTATGCCCCGGAGCCGACGACCTTCGTGCCTGGCGAGAGCTACATTCCCGCCAGCGGCAAGGTCCTCGACGTCGACGACCTGGTGGCCCTCACCGAGGCGTCGCTCGACCTCTGGTTGACCGCCGGGCGCTTCGCCGATCGGTTCGAGCGGGATTTCGCGCGGTACGTCGGCCTCCGCTGGTGCCGACTCACCAACTCCGGTTCGTCGGCCAACCTCCTGGCCTTCTCCGCGCTCACGTCCCGCACCCTGCCGCGGCCGATCCTGCCCGGCAGCGAGGTCATCACCGTCGCCGCAGGCTTTCCGACGACCGTCGCCCCGATCGTCCAGCACGGCTGCGTCCCCGTGTTCGTGGACGTGGACTACGCCACGCACAACATCGACGTCGGGGCGCTCGAGGGCGCGCTCAGCGACAAGACACGCGCCGTGATGGTCGCGCATGCGCTGGGCAACCCCTTCGACGCCGCCGCCGTGGCGGCCTTTGCCCGGGCCCACGACCTGTACCTGATCGAGGACTCCTGCGACGCGCTGGGCGCCACGCTGCACGGGCAGACGGTCGGCACGTTCGGCGATGTGGCGACGGTCAGCTTCTACCCCGCCCACCACATGACCATGGGCGAAGGGGGCGCGGTCCTCGGCAAGAGCCCGCAGATCATGCGGAGCGTCGAGTCGTTCCGCGACTGGGGCCGCGACTGCTGGTGCGCACCGGGCAAGGACGACACCTGCGGCAAGCGCTTCGGCTGGCAACTCGGGGACCTGCCCGAGGGTTACGATCACAAGTACATCTACACGCATCTGGGCTACAACCTGAAGGCCACCGACATGCAGGCCGCCATCGGGTGCAGCCAGCTCGCCAAGGTGGACGGGTTCATCGCCACGAGGCGAGCGAATCACGCCTACCTGGCCCGCGGCTTCCGCGAACGCGGCCTCACCGACACCTTCGACATCGTCGAGGCCACGCCGGGATCGGAGCCGAGCTGGTTCGGCTTCGTGCTGTCGCTCGTCCCCGGGGCCCGTTGGAACCGGCGTGACGTGACGCGGTATCTGGAAACCCGCAAGGTGGGCACCCGGCTCGTGTTCGCCGGCAACCTCGTGCGACAGCCCGCGATGCAGGGCGTGCCCCACCGCGTGGCAGGCGATCTGACGCACACGGATCGCGTGATGACCAGCAGCTTCTGGGTCGGCGTGTGGCCGGGCCTTGGGCAGGCGCACCTCGACTACATGCTCGACGTCTTCACCAGCCTGCGACGGGAGATGCAGTCGTGAAGGCCGTGATCCTGGCCGGTGGGCTCGGCACGCGCCTCAGCGAAGAAACGGGTCTCAAGCCGAAGCCGATGGTCGAAGTCGGCGGCAAGCCGCTGCTGTGGCACATCATGAAGATCTACAGCTGCCACGGCATCACCGACTTCGTCGTCTGCCTCGGGTATCGCGGCTACGTGGTGAAGGAGTACTTCGCCAACTACTCGCTCCACATGTCCGACGTGACGTTCGACCTGGCGCGCAACCAGATGACCGTGCATCAGAGCTTCTCCGAGCCCTGGCGCGTCACGCTGGTGGACACCGGCGCACTCACGTTGACGGGCGGCCGCCTCAAGCGCGTGCGCGACCACCTGGACGACGAGACGTTCCTCATGACGTACGGCGATGGCGTGGCCGACATCGACGTCGCCGCCAGCATCGCCTTCCATCGCGCGCATGGCCGAGCCGCCACGCTCACCGCCACCCAGCCGCCCGGGCGATTCGGCCGGCTGGTCTTCGGCGACCAGGACGCCGTCGTGGAGTTCGAGGAGAAGCCCGAAGGCGACGGCGCCTGGATCAACGGCGGCTTCTTCGTGCTCGAACCCGCAGTGCTGGACTACATCGAGGGCGACGAGACCTCGTGGGAGAGTCACGCGCTGCCGCGCCTGGCCGCCGACGGACGCCTCGGCGCCTACAGGCACCACGGCTTCTGGCAGCCGATGGACACGCTGCGCGACCGGCAGCGCCTCGAGGAACTCTGGGCGGCAGACCGTGCGCCATGGAAGGTGTGGGACCGCCGATGACGACGGGGCCGGTGGGCCAGGTCGTGCCCGCGCGCTGGCGCGGTCGCCGGGTGCTCGTCACGGGCCACACGGGCTTCAAGGGCGCGTGGCTCGGGACCTGGCTTGCGGCGATGGGCGCTGAGGTGCACGGGCTGTCGCTGGCCCCGGTCACCACGCCCTCGCTGTTCGACCTGATCGCTCTCGCGACGCAGGTCCGCCATACCGTCGGTGACATCCGCGATGCAGCCGTCGTGCGGGACGCGGTGCGGACCGCCGCGCCCGAGGTGGTGTTCCATCTCGCCGCGCAGCCGCTCGTGCGCGCGTCCTACCGTGACCCGCTCGAGACGTTCGACACCAACGTGCGCGGCACGGCGCACGTCCTGGACGCCTGCCGCCACGCACCGGGCGTCGCGGCCGTCGTGTGCATCACCACCGACAAGTGCTACGAGAATCGCGAGTGGTCGTGGGGCTATCGCGAGGACGACCCCCTCGGCGGCCACGACCCCTACAGCGCGAGCAAGGCCGCCGCCGAAGTGGTCGCGGCGTCGTATCGGCGGTCGTTCGGTCCCGAGTCGATGGCCATGGCGCACCTGGCGACCGCGCGGGCCGGCAACGTCATCGGCGGTGGCGACTGGAGCGAGGACCGCCTCGTGCCAGATGCCGTCCGTGCCTTTGCGGCCGGCCGCACGCTCGATGTCCGGCGACCGCACGCCACGCGCCCGTGGCAGCACGTCATCGCCCCGTTGTCGGGCTATCTGGTGCTGGCCCAGGCGCTTCTGGAGGACCGTCCCGTCGCGGAGGCCTGGAACTTCGGGCCACGAGACGAGGACGTGGTGCCCGTCGGGGCCTTTCTCGACCGCCTGGTCGCGGCCTGGGGCCCGGGCGCGGCGTGGCGGGTCACCGGCGCCGACCAGGGCCCGCACGAGGCCGGCCTGCTCAAGCTGGACACCAGCAAGGCCCGACACGCGCTCGGCTGGCAGCCGCGCTGGGATCTCGACACGGCCGTCGTGCAGACGGTGGCCTGGTACCGCGCCTGGCAGGATGGGGCCACGGCCGACCGGCTGCGACAGGTGATGCTCGACCAGATCGGCGCGTACGTCCGCGCGGACGCATGATGGATCGGCGGGTGCTCGTGACCGGCGCCACCGGGTTCATCGGCGGCGCCGTCTGCCGCCAGTTGGCGGCCGCGGGCTACACCGTCCACGCGGTGTATCGCACGGCCGGACGGCCACCAGTCCCCTCGCTCCCGGTCCGGACGTGGCACCCGCATGAGGGCACCGACGCCAGCATGCGGCAACTGGTCGCCGAGGCCGCGCCCGAGGCCATCGTGCACCTGGCCGCGCATCTGGCTGGCCCGGCCGGCGACGGCGACGTGCAGGCACTGGTCGACGGCAACGTGCTGCTGGGAGCCCAGCTCCTGGCCGCCGCGACGGCGACGGGCTGCCGGCACGTGGTGACCACCGGCACTTACTGGGAGTACCTCGCCGGGTCGCAGGCCGTGTCGCTGTACGCCGCGCTCAAACAGGCGTTCGCCCCCGTCGTGCAATATCACTGCGACGCCTTCGGCATGCGCGCCCTCACGCTGACGCTCTACGACACCTATGGTCCGGGCGACCCTCGCGGCAAGTTCCTGTCGCTGCTGATGGACGCGGCCATGACCGGCGTGCCGCTCGACGCCAGTGACGGCCTGCAGCAGATCGATCTCGTGCACGTGGACGACGTGGCGCGGGCCTACGTCGAGGCGCTCACGCACGTGCGGCAGGTGCCGGCCGGCACCCATGCCACCTTCGCGGTCCGTTCCGGCCAGGCCGTCTCCCTCCGTGAGATTGCAGACGCCGTCGCGCACGCGCTGGGCCGGCCCGTCCCCGTGCGCTGGGGCGCCCGTGCCCGAGCGCCCCGCACCTTCGATCGCCCACCCGAGCTGGCGGCCCTGCCCGGCTGGCAGCCGCGGATCACGCTCGAGGCGGGCATCGCCACGCTGCTCGCCCCTCCTGCCGATGCCTGACCGCGTCGATGCCCCCAGAGGCGGCGTCCGCGGCGCCGCGACACGTCTCGGCATCGACCGCGCCGTGGACTTCACGGTGTCCGGTCGCGTCCTGACGCTCACCTTGGGGCTGCTGGCGGCAGCCTTCGTGGTCCGGTTCCTGTCGCGTGTCGAGCAAGGCTTCCATTACACGTTCCTGAGCCTGCTGACCGCACAGGTGTTCTTCGAACTCGGCTTCGCCTACACGACGATGCAGTTGGCGGCGCACGAGAAGGCACGGCTGGAATGGCAGGCCGACGGCACGCTCGGCGGCGACGCCAGCGCCCTGCACCGCCTGGCGTCGCTGCAGTCGCTGACGCTGCGATGGAGCCTCGTGGTGGCGGTCGTGTTCATCCTCTGCCTGGCACCGGCGGGGTTGTGGTTCTTCGGTCGCGCCGACGTCGCTGGCGTGACCTGGCGTGGCGCCTGGGTGTGGCTGGTGGCAGCCACTGGCGTCAGCCTGGCGACGACGCCCGTGCTGGCACTGCTCGAAGGCTGTGGTCTGGTGGCGCGCGTGGCACTCGTCCGGTCGATCGCGACGCTGGCCAGCCAGGCGACGCTCTGTGTTGCCCTGGCGTTCGGCGCGGGCCTGCGATCCGCGCCCATGGCGGCCACGGCCGCCGCCGCGGTGCCATTGACCTGGCTGCTGCTGCAGGCACGCCCGGCGCTGGTGGCGCTGGCGTCGGTCAGCGCCCCGGGCGGGCTGTCCTGGCGCCGGGAGGTCTGGCCGCTGCAGTGGCGGCTCGGCCTGTCGTGGCTGAGCGGCTTCTTCATCTACTACGCGTTCAATCCGATCCTCTTCCAGATCGCGGGGCCGACGGAGGCCGGGCGGTTCGGCCTCGCGTTGTCGGTGACGGGCACGATCTCGACCGTCGGCCTCGCGTGGATCTCGACGCGCGTGCCGACGTTCTCGGGACTGGTCGCCCAGCGCCGCTTCGTCGACCTCGATCGCCTGTTCTGGCGCAGCCTCGCGCAGGCGGTGCTGGTTGCGGGCCTGCTGGCGGCGGGCCTGCTGGCGGGCGTCGCCGTCTTGACGTTCGCCCAGCATCCGCTCACGACCCGCATCGTCGAACCGGTGGCCTTCCTGGCCCTCGTGCTGGCCGCGCTGGCCAACGTCGTCGCGAGCAGCGAGGCGGCCTACCTGCGCTCCTACAAGCAGGACCCGTTCATGGGGATCTCGCTGCTGACCGCGGTGCTGGTGACTGGCAGTGCGGTGATGGCCGCACGAGCCTACGGCACGACGGGGGTCGCGGTGACGTACCTGGGCGTCATCAGCACCGTGATGCTCGTCGGCGGACATCTGATTTTCGTGCGCAAGCGCGCGCTCTGGCAGGGAACCACGCCGTGACCACGCCCACGCTGACGATTGCCATTCCGACCTATCGACGCCCCGAGGCACTGCGCAAGGTGCTGGCGCGCCTCCTGCCGCAGCTGACGCCAGCCTGCCGGGTGGTCGTGCTCGACAACGCGTCGCCAGAGGGATGGCCCGCCGACATCACCGCGTGCGTCGCGCCGTACGGCGACGCCGTGCGACTGACCCGCAACCGGGTCAACCTGGGCATGTCGGGCAACTTCCTGCGCTGCTTCGAGTCGTGCGAGACCGAGTGGCTCTGGCTGCTGTGCGACGACGACGAGCCGACGGCGACGGCGGTGGCCGAGGTCCTGGCGCACTGCCATCGCCATGGTGACGCCGCCTTCATCAACTTCACCAATGCCCGCGTGCGTCGCACCGCGTCGGTCACGGCCACCGGCCTCGACGCGCTGATCGCCCGGATCGACGACTTCGGGCTGCTGCTGTTCGCCTCCGTGGGCCTGTACCGGATGCCGGCGATCCTGCCGCATCTGCGCCTCGGCTTCCACCATGCGTACACGATGGCGCCCCACCTCGCACTCGTGCTGGCGGCGGCCCGCGCCGGCGAGACGTGCGTGCTGGCCACGAGCCAGATTGTCGAGGCCCAGAGCGTGGGTGGTGTGAGCGGGCAGTGGTCGCACCTGGACGCGTGTCTCGCGATGAACACCCTGGCCGAATTGCCCATGGCCCCCGCGAGCCGACGGCGGCTGCTGTCGATGATCGCGAGCACGCTGACGCTCGAGGCACCGGCCTATCAGTTGCTGGGTCGCCAGGTGCAGGGCGACATCGATGGCGACAGCGCGCGGTACTACCTCGATCAGGTGTTCGGACGCACGTGGTACGGCCACCGCGCGTGGTCGGTGTGGGTGAAGTACCGGCTCTACCGACTGATGCTGCGGCATCCGTCGCGCGGCTTCGCCTTCTTCCAGTGGATCAAGCGCCGTCGGGGACGCACGGCCGACGAGATGGTCGTCCCGGACCGCTACGACCGGACCGCGCCACCGGGAGATGCCGATCCGTCCGGGCGACGGACGACATCGTAGGTGACTTCGTAGCACGGGAACCATCCGGTCCAGCCGGCCTCGTAGAGTTCCTGCGTCAGTCGTGACGCGTTCACCCAGAGCCCCAGGACCTTGCGGAAGGCGTGGCGCAGGTAGAACGGCGGCGTCGACTTGAAGCCGAGGCGGACGTCCTGCAGGACCAGGCCGGTGTCTCCGAGGTACTTCGGCACGGCACGACGGAACAGCGGGTCCTCGGCCAGGTACGAGAAGGTGTACAGGCCGAACGCCGACTTGTGGGTCCAGTCGGAGTAGTAGTACGGGTTGGAGAAATGCGGCGTGACCGTCCGCATCAGGCCGCCCGGCTTGAGGATGCGCCGGACCTCGAGTACCAGGCGCGCCAGGTCGGGCAGGTGCTCGGCGAAGTGGTACGAATACACGGCCTCGACCGACGCATCCGGGAACTCCGCCAGCACGTCGAAGATGTCGCCGACGAGGTCCACGCCGTCGAGGTCGCGCATGTCGACGCCGACCGCCTCCGCATGCCGCTT
This sequence comes from Luteitalea sp., assembly GCF_022842525.1. NCBI lineage: Bacteria > Pseudomonadati > Acidobacteriota > Vicinamibacteria > Vicinamibacterales > Vicinamibacteraceae > Luteitalea > Luteitalea sp. The sequence continues at coordinate 15,633 of NZ_JALHPM010000081.1, read as the reverse complement.
GTGACCGCCGACACCGAGTTCGAGGGTCACGGTCTCCCCGGCCCTGACCCTGCCGAGGATGCCGATCTTGTCGAGCACTGCCGGCGTGGTCATGAGAGGCGCGGCCTCGACAGGGCCTCGGGTGGCGCCCAGCCCTCGTGCAGGAGCATGCGGTAGGCACGCAGTATCTCGCGCGCCTCGGTGAGGGAACCACCAACGGCGGCGCGCAGCAGCCGCGCCGGGAACTCCACGAGGAACGTCAGGGCCAGCACACCCGCGCGACTGGGCGCCGAGAAGTGCTTGCCGGCGTACAGGAAGCGGCTGCGCAGCGAGTAGAACAACCGCCGGGCCCGCACCTGATTGCTCGACAGCCCCCCGATGTGCTGCGCCGAGACATGGCCCAGGCACACCGAGATGAAGCCGCGCCGAGCCGCACGCAACGACAGGTCGACCTCTTCGAAGTAGACGAAGAAGCGCTCGTCGAAACCGTCGAGTTCATCGAAGAGGCGACGACGAATCAGGAAGAAGGCGCCGATGATCTGGTCGACCACGCGCTGCGCGGCGCACTCGTCTGCGTCCATGAGGTGCTCGGGAAAGGCCGACGGCAGCAGCCGCGAGAGACCGGTGGCCTGGCCGAGGAAGATGCGCAGCGAGGGATAGCGCGCCCCGGACGTGGTGGCACGACCGTCTGCCGTCAGCAGGCGGATGCCACAGATGCCGACCGCGGCGTTGGCCGGGGCCTCCATGTAGGCCAGCGGCTCCCGCAGGGCATCGGCGGTGACCTGGGTATCGGGGTTGAGGAACAGCAGATAGTCGCTGTCGCTGCCGTCCGCCCCCTGGTTGCAGGCGGCCGCAAAGCCGCGGTTGTCGGCATTGCGGACGACGTGCAGCGGCAGGTCGAGGTCGTCGAGCCCCTCACAGGACCCGTCGGTGGAGGCATTGTCCACGACGGTCACGTCCCGGAGGGGGACGCCCGCCGACGCGGCACTGACCGCCTCGAGGCAGCGGCGCAGTTCGTCACCGGTGTTCCAGTTCACGATGACGATGTGCAGGGACGGCGACATCCGGTCAGGAGACGACGTGGCGGTGACGCTCACGCCAGCGGTTGGGCAGGCACCGCGGCCTTCTCGAGCCGCGCGACATCGGCATCGACCATCATCGTCACCAGCCCGCGGAAGTCGACGTCCTGCTTCCAGCCGAGTTGCGTGCGCGCCTTGGTCGGATCGCCGATGAGGAGATCCACTTCGGCCGGACGGATGAAGCGCGGGTCCAGCTTGACGTAGCGCTCCCAGTCGAGGCCGACGTGGCTGAACGCGACCTCGACGAGCTCGCGGACCGGGTGGGTCTCGCCCGTGGCGACGACGTAGTCGTCCGGGGTGTCCTGCTGCAGCATCAGCCACATCGCCTTGATGTAGTCACCGGCGAAGCCCCAGTCGCGACGCGCATCGAGGTTGCCGAGCGGCAGGCTGTCGGCGAGCCCGAGCTTGATGCGGGCCACGCCATCGGTCACTTTGCGGGTGACGAACTCGAGGCCGCGCCGCGGCGACTCGTGGTTGAACAGGATGCCCGAGCAGGCATACATCCCGTAGCTCTCGCGGTAGTTGACCGTGATGTAGTGACCGAAGACCTTCGACACGCCGTACGGCGAGCGCGGGTGGAACGGCGTGTCCTCGCTCTGGGGCACGGCCCGGACCTTGCCGTACATCTCGCTCGAACTGGCCTGATAGAAGCGGGTGTCGGCCTTGACCTGGCGGATGGCTTCGAGCACGCGCGTCACGCCCTGGCTGTTGAACTCGCCCGTCAGCAGGGGCGTGTCCCACGAGGCGGGCACGAACGACATGGCGGCCAGGTTGTAGAACTCGTCCGGCTGCACTTCGTCGATGAGGCGCAGGATCGACAGCTGATCCAGCAGGTCGCCCGGGCGCAGGTCGATGCGGTCGAGCAGATGCTCGATGCGCCACAGGTTGGGCGCCGAGGAGCGGCGCACGACGCCGACGACGCGATACCCCTTGTCGAGCAGGAACTCGGCGAGGTATGACCCGTCCTGGCCAGAAATCCCGGTGATCAGTGCTGTCTTTGGCATGCAGACTCGAAAAGAAGCGGCAATCGGGCGGTGCGCGCAGGCATGGCACCACCCTGCGGCATGGGAGACAGGCCGCTGATTTGCCGTAGTGTACCGCAGGCGCCGGCTGGGCCGGCAGACGCCGAGGCGGTGGGTGCGCTAGGCTGAGCGGTCATGCCAGGCACGGCGGCTCCGATCCTCGCCGTCGAGGGACTCGGGCGAGCCTTCGACATCTTCCCGAGCGACGGCGCTCGTACCCGACACCTGATCTGGTCGGCGGCGACGCACCTGCCGGGGGTGGCGCCCACCGCGCGGCAGCGGCGCGCGGCCCTGACGACACGGACCTGGGCCCTGCGCGACGTGTCCTTCACGGTGGGACGCGGCGAGTCGGTCGGGGTCATCGGCGCCAACGGCTCCGGGAAGTCGACCCTCCTGCACCTGCTCTGCGGCACACTGGCCGCCTCCGAGGGCGCCGTGCACACCACCGGTCGGATCGGGGCCCTGCTCGAACTCGGCACCGGGTTCTCCCCCGATCTGACCGGTCGGGAGAACATCCGCCTGAGCGGTCTCCTCCACGGCGTCGACGAGGCCACGATTGGCGCGCGGACCGACGCCATCGCGGCCTTCGCGGACATCGGCGCCTACCTGGAGCAGCCGGTCCGCACTTACTCGAGCGGCATGTACGTCCGGCTCGCCTTCGCCGTCATGGCCCACCTCGACGCCGAGGTGCTGATCGTGGACGAAGCCCTGGCCGTTGGCGACATCCGCTTCGTCCAGAAGTGTCTGGCCCACCTCGATCGGTTTCGCGCGCGCGGCGGCACGCTGCTCTTCGTGAGTCACGACCTGCCGGCCGTCCAGCGCCTCTGCAACCGCGTGATCTGGCTCGACCGGGGACGCCTGTGCATGGACGGTCCACCGCGCGAGGTGACCGAGGCGTACTTCGATTCGATGATCGGAAACCGGGCACCGGGCACCGGGCACCGGGAACCGGGAAGCGGCAACCGGGAACCGGGAAGCGGGCACCCGCCTCCGCCGACGGCTTCGGCGGGCCGGGGGCCGGACTCGGGAATGGGGTCGCCCTCGCTGGCGGATTCGAGGGAGGGCCGGCTCGCCGAGCCGGCCGCCTCGCCGGCCGCCGCCGGTGCGCGGCTGGTCGAGGTACGGTTGGTCGACGCCTCAGACCGCCCCGTCACCACCATCGTCGGCGGCGAGCAGGTGACCCTGCACGTCGAGGCCGCGAGTCGCCGCCCTCTGGCGCAGCCGGTAATCGGCTTCTACGTCAAGGACCGTCTGGGCCAGCAGCTCTTCGGGGACAACACACTGGCCGCCGCGGGAGGTCCCGCCGCCGACGACGACGGGCGCCTGGTGGCGCGGTTCTCCTTCGTCATGCCGCGGCTGTTCCCCGGAGAGTATCTGGTCGCCGTGGCCATCGCCGACGGCACCCAGGCCGATCACGTGCACCACGAGTGGCGACATGAGGCCTGGCAGTTCGTCTCGGCCTGGCCGGGCGGCGCCACCGGACTGGTCGGCATCGACGTGGAGGTGCGCTGGCTGGATCCAGCACGCCCGTGACACCTTCGCTGGCCCGGACGCACGGGGGTCCGGGCCGCCCCATGCCGGTCTGCAGCCCCGAGAGGATCATTCAGAAATGCACGCACTCATCACCGGCGGCGCCGGCTTCATCGGCTCGCACCTGTCGGATGCCCTGCTGGCCGCCGGACACCACGTTCACGTCCTGGACGACCTGTCCACCGGGGCGATGGCCAACATCGCCCATCTGAAGGCGCATGCTCGCTTCGGCTACACGATCGACTCGGTCGCCAACGAGCCGCTGGTCGCGGAGCTGGTGGACGGCGCCGACGTCGTGTTCCACCTGGCTGCAGCCGTCGGCGTCCGCAAGATCGTCGAGGAGCCGGTCGCGACGATCGAGACCAACGTGCACGGGACCGAGGTGCTGCTCCGGCAAGCCAACAAGAAGAAGCGCCTCGTGGTGCTGGCCTCCACCTCGGAGGTGTACGGCAAGAGCACCGACTTCCCGTTCCGCGAGGAGGCCGACCTGGTCATGGGCCCGACGCACAAGCATCGATGGGCCTACGCCTGCAGCAAGGCCCTCGACGAGTTCCTCGCCCTGGCCTATTACAAGGAACGCCGTCTGCCGGTCATCATCGTCCGACTGTTCAACACCGTCGGGCCCCGGCAGACTGGCCAGTACGGCATGGTCATCCCGACCTTCGTCGGACAGGCGCTGCGCGCCGACGCCATCACGGTGCACGGCGACGGCCAGCAGTTGCGCAGCTTCACGTACGTCGGCGATGTGGTGCGCGCCCTGGTGGCGCTCGCCCAGGAGCCGCGCGCCATCGGCCAGGTCTTCAACATCGGCAATGGCGAGGAGATCTCGATCCTGGCGCTGGCCGAGAAGGTGAAGGCGATGACCGGCAGCACGTCGGACATCGTGAAGATTCCGTACGAAGAGGCCTACGAATCTGGCTTCGAGGACATGGCGCGGCGGGTCCCCGACATCTCGCGCATCGCGGCCCTGATCGGCTATGCCCCGAGCGTCGGCCTCGACCAGGTCCTGACCGAGGTCATCGCCTCGATGCGCCCGCCAGCCGGCGCGCCAGTCGACTGAGCTGCGCCCGGATCCAGGGCATGGTGCGCAGCCAGGCGTCACCGCGGGCCAGCGCCCGGAACGCCACGGCCCCCTGCAGGCGGCGGAACTCCGCCGCTTCCGCCGCGAGCGTGGCTGCCGCGTCGGGCGTGGGCGCCACGGCCTGATACCGATCGAGTTCGTCGAGGACACGCACCTCCCCGCCGCGCGCCGCGATCCGCGGCACCTGCGCCGCCAGGCTCTCGGCGAACTCGCGCTGCACGCAGAGGTCGCGCAGCAGCGTCGCGATCGCGTCACTGGCCTGCTGGAGTTCCTCGACACGCGCCGTGAGCTGATGGCGGAGCATGTCGCGGTCGGCCTCGAGGTCGATCTGGCGTGCGGTCGCAGCGGATGCCGCCTCGTGCGCGGCGTCGATGGCGGCCGCCGCGGCGTCGTGTGCGGCATCGGCCGCGAGCAATGCCGCCTCGTGCGCGGCGTGGGTCGACGCCGCCCGGGTCTCATGGTCGCGCAGGGTGGCTTCGAGGTGCGCGACATACTCGGCGACCCGACGCAATTCCGCCGTCAGCGCGTCCTCGCGGGCGCGGCCGGTCGCTTCGGCCTGCGCCGCGAAGTCCTCGAGACGACGGTAGGCCGCCTGCTGACTGCGCAGGCGCGACAGCAGGACCTGCAGCAACCCTCCGCCGACCGCCGGGCCCGCCGACGGTGCGGCGATCACGACGAACTGATAGACGCGCGACAACGGATCGTCCGCCACGGCCTCGAGCACACCCGCGGGTACCCCGGCCGCGGGGGGCTCCAGCTCGGTCTCCTCGAGACCGCGTTCGACGGTGAGCAGGTCGAGGACGCCGAAGCCCGCGCCGGTCACCAGCGCCTGCAGCGAGTCCTGGTCGAAGAAATGCAGATGGGTGCGATCCAGCAGACCGACGTCGGTGCGCGGGAAGCGCCCCTGCAACAGGGAGAGGCGGACGGCGCCGTGGGTCACGTTGGGCACCGAGAGCAGGGCCCGTCCCCCTGGCGCCAGCCACGCGCGTGTCCGGGCGAGCAGTGCCCCGGGATCCACGAGATGCTCGAGGACATCGAGCATCAGCACCACGTCGAAGGCGGCCGGCGGCACGGCGTCCGCGGGGAGCGTGTCGAGATCGGCCTGGATCGTCGTCAGGCCGCGGGCGATCAACGCCGCGACGCCCTCCGCGTCGCGCTCGATTGCGGTCACCTGACAGCCGCGGTCGCGCAAGGCGCACGCTACGGCCCCGTCGGCCGCGCCCAGGTCGAGCACCCGACTCCCAGGCGGCACCGCGAGCACCGCGAGGGTGTGGACGTTCTCCAGATCCTGCAGGTCGATCGCGCGGCTATACCGGGTGACGGACACCGACGCCCTCCAGGGTGAGATCGGCCAGCCATGCCGCCCAATCGGTGGCCACCGGCACCGCCGCCATCGCGGCCTCGATGGCCGTGCGATGGGCCCGCCAGACGTCGACGTCCCGCAGGCGGGTCACGATGGCCGCCGCGAACGCCACGGGGTCGTCGTGTACGACCACGGTGTCCGCCGGCAGCCCCTCGAGTCCCTCGGCGCCAACGGTCGTGGCCACCACCGGGACGCCATACTGCAAGGCCTCCAGCGTCTTCAGCTTGACGCCGGCGCCGAACCGCAGCGGCGCGATGGCCACGCGCAACTGGCGGTAGAAGGCGGCCAGGTCCGGCACGAAGCCCTCGCCGCGGACATGCACCCCCTGCAGGCGATCCAGCGGCGGGGGGATGGTGCCGGTCACCCGCAGCCGTGCCCACGGCACCTCCGCGATCACCAGCGGCAGCACCTCGGTCGCGAACCACGCCAGGCCGTCGCCGTTGGGTGACCCCGCGCCCGCGAGCCAGCCCGCGACAAAGCCGATGTCGGCGCGGCCCGCGAGCGTCGAGGCGGTGAGGGCCGCGCGAGACAGCCACGGCGTGACCACCCGAACGCGGCCGGCCCCACGGGCTTCGAAGAAGGCCGCCTCGTCCCGCGAGACACAGATGATCTCGTCGGCCCGTTCGGCGATGGCGGCCTCGGCCTCGAGCCACTCGGTAGCCTGCCGCTGCAACTCGCGCGACAGATCGCCCGTGGCGAGATGGGCCTGGCGCAGCAGCCGCCGATGGTAGAGCGCTTCGGCGTCGTAGACGAGACGCGGGCGAGCGGCGGGCGCGAGACGTGCGAACACCTCGCACGCGCGCCGCGCGTTGTTGGGACGCGAGACGACGACGACATCGCTGGCGCGCGCCTCCGCCTCGAACACCTCGTCGACACGCCCGTCGATCACCGCCACACCCGCGGCGGCCAGCACCGGCGTGTACGACGCCGGCACCTCGGTGGGCAGCATCCGCACCCGCGCGCCGGCCTGCGCCAGGCCGAGCAGCGCGTCGGCCATGCGATCGAATCCGGACCCGAGTCCATGGCTCGGCACGCGGTCGTCGAGCACCAGCACGCGCGGACCATCACCCTCCAGCCGCCGCGCGGCGGCCTCCTCGGCCTCACGGACGCGGGACGGGTCGGTGGGGGGCAGGACGCGGGACGCCAGCAGGGACGACCGCTTCGCCACGAGGCGCGCATGATGCCGCGCGAAGAGGAACTGCTTGAATCGCGACGTGGAACTCGCCGACTCGGCATGGGTCACGTCACTGCGAGGGTCGACCCACACCTCGTAGCCCGCCTCGTCGAGACCGAGGCAGAAGTCCACGTCTTCGTAGTACGCCGGGTGGAACTCCTCGTCGAAGCCGCCGATGGCGTCCCAGGCCTCGCGCCGCACCAGCAGCGCGCACGCAGAGGCATAGTCGACCCGACGACGCCACCGCCACGCGAGTGAGTCCGGGGCCTCGCCGCGCCCGAACGGCCGGGTCGTGCCATCACGCCAGATGATCGAGCCGATCTCCTGCACGCGCCCGTCGCCCCCGAGGACGCGAGGACCGACGGCGCCGGCGCGCGGCCGCTCCGCCATCGTCTCCAGCAGCGGCTCCAGCCACCCTGGCGACACGCACACATCGTCGTTGAGGAACATCACGAAGGGCGTCGTACTGGCGCGCACCCCGAGTTGGCACCCGCCGGCGAAGCCACGATTGATCGCACTGTCGACGACACGGATGCCTGGGGCAGCGGCGGCCACGGCACGCACGGCCGGCGCCGCGCCGTTGAGGACGACGATCACCTCCGGCACGGCGTGGCCGGCCGCGTGGGCCGGCCGGAGCGCGGCGAGACACGCGGCCAGATGCCCCGCCTGCGAGACCGTGGGAATGATCACGCTCACCGCGGAAGCGGGTGTGCGTCGACGGTCTCTCTGCATGCTCGCGCATGCTACCATCCGCCGCGCGCGCGCAGCACGGCGCCCAACGCGATGCCACGCCGTCTCCTGCTCCTCGTCGTGGCCATCGTCATCAGCCAGGCCTGGCCGCTCTCGCGCCTGTGGCCGGCGCTGCCCGCCGGCCACGAGGCCAGCCGGTCGCCAAGCAGCGACGTGCTGATGCAGGCCCTCCCCTTCCCGGATGCGGCGCACCGCCTCGCCGCCATCGCCGGGACTCTGCCCCTGTCGCCCGGCGTCGTCGTCGCACACACGCCGGCAGACCACCTCGCCAGTGCGTACTTCGTGATCGCCATGCACCTGTGGCCGCGGCAGGTCTCGTACGTCGCCTGCGCGCCGGTCCCGCAGGTCGAGCAGTTCCGTGCGCCGCACGTGCCGCCGGTCTTCACCTGGCGGATCGACCTGCGACCCGGCACCGTGCGTCCCGTGCACGTGTCGCCCGGCGTGCCCTCGCAGGACCCGGCCGCGCTCTGCGCCTCGGCGTTCGAGGACACGGATCGCACGGGTGGCGGAGTCACGACACGGTGAGCGGAAGCGTGCTGCTCGGCATCGGTGTGGCGTGGACGGCCGGCATCGCAGTCGTGGGTCTGTGCTGGCCGCGAACCGAGCGCCTGCCCCTCATCGCGTCGCTGGCGCTGGGTGGCGCCATCGGACCGTTCGCAGTGGGCGTCGCCTTTCTGGCAGGGGGCACGGCGGGCGTGCCGGCGGCTCGCAGCGTGCCGGTCATCGGCGCGCTGACGATGATGGCGGCCGCGTGGGTGGCGTGGCGCCGCTGGCGACTCCCTCTGAGTCGGGGCCCGCGCACGCCGCTCGTGGTGCTCCTGGTCGTGGCCTCGGCCATCGTCTGGAGTACCTGGGTCGCCGGTCGCACGCATCTGGGCTGGGACGGGACCGTGGTCTGGTACCACAAGGCACGGATGCTCGCGGCGAGCGACGGCGCGATGCCGTCGACGGCCCTGGCGGATCCGACGCGATCGTGGACGGCGCCGGATTACCCGCTTCACGTGCCGCTGGCCATGGCGTGGGTCCGCGCCTGGCAGCCAGACGAGGACGAGCGCGCCATCAAGTGGCTGCCAGCGGCGTGGTGCGCCGCCGTGTGGCTGCTGGTCGCGGCCGCGGTCCTGGAGCGGACACGATCGGCGGCGTGGACGACCGCCGCCGTCCTCTTGCTGGTGACGGCACCCCGGTTGCTGGTCGGCGAAGGCAGTTATACGAGCGGCTACGCTGATGGTCCGCTGGCGGGCGGGTTGGCGGCGCTGCTGTGGATCGTCTGGCGCAGCGACGACGACGAGACGGGGATCTGGCAGCCGCTGCTGGTGACGCTGGCGGTGGTCGTGGCGTGCACGAAGCAGGAAGGACTCGTGGCCGTGGCCGTGGCCGGCGTCGTGAGCGCCTGGCGGGCGGGTCGGTGGTCGCGAGGCGCGTTCGCGGTGCCGGCGATCGCCGTGGCTCTCGGGTGGCAGACGTGGGTAGTGTGGCAGGGTGCCCCAACCGGAATGGCGTACGAGTGGCCGGGGCTGTCTGGCGCGGTGGAACGCGTGGGGCCGATCGCCGCGGCGTACGTCGGGGAATGGCTGGATGTCGGCGTCTGGGGCGGATTGTGGCCCGGCCTCGCCATCCTGCTGTGGGTGCACCGGAAATCGGTCGCGATGGGCCCTCTTGCGATCCTCGCAACTACTTCATTCTTCGGGGCGTTAGCCTTCGTGTGGTCGGACTGGCCATCCGTAAGCCTGCACCTAAATGTGACCGTCCCGCGTCTAATCGCAGCGATCGCCCCCTCGATGATTGTTATCGCGTGTGGCGCAGGAAGTTCCCCGAAGCGCACCTAGAGTCAGCCGTATAGGTGACTTTCAGGATTCTGTCCTGCCGACCCTGCATCGGTTCGTGGAGGCATGTCGGCGTACTTACTGGTTGTTGGTCGGATTCCCGTGACATTGCGCGTCACGCCCCGGCCCTTCCGCAGAGGTGGCACCGTGGTTGCAATGACGCAGGTGGCGGCTCCCCAGGCCCCAAAGTCCATGTCCAAGCTGTTCGCATTCACTGTTGTTGCCGCCGTCACCGTCGCCCTGCCGGGTGTCGTGCACGCTGGCAGCGTCGTCTTGTTCCCCACGGCTCCCGGTCAGACGGCCGACTTCAAGCCCGTGAACCCGCTCGCGGCCGGTGATGGCGCTGGTGGCTACTGGGACAACAAGTCCTACGACAGCTGGACCCAGGGCGTCGGGAGCGCGTGCAACGCCGCCGCGATCGTCGCGGGGGGCACCTGCGACTGGAAGGCATTTCCGGCGGCAGTGCCACCGGCGCCGTACCAGAACCTCACCAATCCAGTGACGGCCGATCCGGGGTCGCTGCAGTACTACGGCCGGACCGACGGCGCCACGCCCGACACGCCCGACAACTTCTACTTCACGGGACCGTGGGCACTGTCGTTCGAGGTGCTGTTCCAGTTGTCGGCCTGGGATGACACGGTCGAATTCGGCTGGTACGAAGCGGGCAACCCCGACAACCGGACGCCGCTGCTGCCGCTGCCTGGTCAGCCGCGGGGCCCGTACAGCGACAACCTCGGCGCCACCGATCCGCAGGGCAGGACGTCAGCCAACATTCCGCAGGACTTCGGCTTCTACTACCGCAACACGCGATACGGCAGCACGCCGGCCGACGAGATCCTGTTCTTCACCGAGTCGCGCTTCAACCGCATCGGCAACTACTTCGGGTACTTCTCGGACCCGCAGTCGGGCCTGTGGCAGCAGACCAACCTGCGATTCGATGACGAAGGGTTCTTCCAGCTGTATGGCGGGGCCCCGCAGCAGCAGTTCGCGTTGTTCACCGACGCCAGCGGCCGCTTCTGGCTGGGCCTCGAGGATCAGATCGGCGACATCACCGAGGCGTTCTGCGAGAACCGCGGCCTGCAGCCCTGCTCGGACTACGACCACAATGATCTGATCATCAGCATCGTGCCCCGGCCGGTACCGGAGCCCGCATCGGTGACGTTGCTGGCGGGTGGCCTGCTCGGCGCGGCATGGATGCGTCGCCGCCGACAGTAGCCGTCACAGACAGGACGGGCGCGTTCCAGGGAACGCGTCCGAGTACCCGGTGGCCGGCTCCAAGCGTCGGCCCCGTCCATTGCTGGTCGGGTGGTTGTCAGGAGATCGTCATGCGTTTCTCCGTCGTCGTCTTCGCCGCTTCTCTCGTGGTGTCCGTCCCCGTCACGGCCACGGCCGCGTCCCTCGTCTTCGAGGGCACGCCCGGGCAAACGGCGGCCTGGAAGCTCCTCGAGTCCGGCACCGGCGTCGGCACGCACGGGTACTGGGACCGCACCTCCTACGACAGTGCCGGCACCCTCGGCGCCGCACGATGCGCGGCGGGCACGCTCGTCGCCGGGCTGCCGTGCGACTGGGTGCCACGCGCCTCCTCGCCGATCAGCAACCCCGAGCCCGCAACCCCGGGCTCGCCCGTCGAGTACTTCGGCCTCGTGGGCGCGCCGGCGCCGGGTGGGGACAGCCCGCTCGATTTCTACTTCACGGGCCCCTTCACCTTCGACTGGACGGTGTTGTTCCAGCTGACCGCGTGGTCGTCGACCGTCGAGTTCGGCTGGTACGAGGCGGGGGCTCCAGACGTCCGGACCCCGCTGCTCGGCCTGGGCGGGCCCTTCACGACCAACGACGGCTCGCCGGGCACCGCCGGGCGGGTCACCGTGCCTGCCGCGGACTTCGGCTTCTACTACCGCAACACCCGGTTCGGCGACGACGTGATGTTCTTCACGCAGTCGCGCTTCAATCGGATGGGGGCGTACTTCAGCTACTTCGCCGAGCCGCAGTTCAATGGCGGCTCGTCGCTGTACGAAGATGAACAGGCCTTCGAACGCGCCTTCGATCTGTCGCGGTTCCAGCAGTTCGTGGTGTTCCGGCAGGGGGATCGCTACTGGGTGGGCCTCGAGGATCAGTTCGGGCAGCCGACCAGCGCCTTCTGCCACGACCCGGCCGTGCAGCCCTGCTCGGATTACGACTTCAACGACCTGATCATCGCCTTCGACCCACCGCCGGTCCCGGAGCCAGCGCTGGGGGCACTGCTGGCGACTGGCCTTGCGGCGGTCGTCGCTCGGCGACGACGGTCGTAGTCATGCGGATCGGCCCAGGGCCGACGCGACGGCCGGCTCGGAGAGCCGGCCCTACCCACCCGTCGGCAGCCCCTGCCCACCCGTCGGCAGCGTCGACACGTACCTGCTGACGGCGTCCTGCCACGTGGGCAGGGGGTGTCCGACGGCCTGCGCGAGCCTGGCGTTGGACAAGGCACAGTAGACCGGTCGACGCGCGCGCAGCGAGACGTCCTTCACTGACGTGAGGGTCAGCAGGTCGTGGCGCGCGCCGAGCAGGTCGGCGATGTGTCGCCCGACCTCGGCCCAGGTCGCAGCGCCACTGTTGACACAGTGGAAGAGTCCCGACGGCACGTCGCGCGCCAGCAACGCCAGGGTCGCGTCCCGGACGTCCATCACGTAGCTGGGCGTCACCACGCGGTCCATGAAGACCGGGGTCTGGCGGCCCTCGCGCAGCGCCGAGGCGATCTTGTCCACGCTGCTCCTTGCCTGATGTCCACCGAACAGGCTCTCGACGCGCAGCACGTACCACCGTGGGGCATCGCGCGCGAACCACTCCCCCAGCAGCTTCGAACACCCGTAGACGCTCACCGGCCGCGCCCGGCTGTCCTCGTCGTACGGCGCGGACGCCTCGCCGTCGAACACGAAGTCGGTGCTGTAGTGCACGAACGTCGCGCCGACGCGGATGGCTGCCGCCGCCATGGCCCGCACGGCGATGCTGTTGACCGCCAGGGCGGTCGCCACGTCGTCCTCGGCGCCGTCGACGTTGTTGTAGGCGGTGCAGTTGACGAGGACGTCGGGGCGGGCGCGATCGACCGCCGCGAAGAGCGACGCCTGGTCGGTGACATCGACGTCGGCGCGCGTCAGGCCGACCACCTCGTGAGCGGTGCCGTCGACGAACGTGCTGCCCAGTTGCCCGGCAGCGCCCACCACGAGGAGCTTCATCGGAACTTCGCGATCTGCTGGTCGTCCAGCACGCCTTCCCACCGGGCGACCACGGCCGTGGCGAGGCAGTTGCCGGTGACGTTGACGGCGGTCCGCCCCATGTCGAGCACCTGATCGATCCCCAGCAGGATGGCCGCACCTTCGAGCGGCAAGCCGAAGCTGCCGAGGGCCGCCGTCAACACGACCAGCGCCCCGCGCGGCACGCCCGCGACGCCCTTGCTGGTCAGCATGAGGGTGAGCATCATCATCAGCTGCTGGCTCCACGTCAGCTGGATGCCCGCCAGCTGCGCCACGAACACGCTGGCGATGGACAGGTACAGCGTGGTGCCATCGAGGTTGAAACTGTACCCGGTGGGTAGCACGAATCCGACGATGTTGCGCGGCACGCCGAAGCGCGCCATCACGTCGAGCGCCTTGGGCAGGGCCGCCTCGGAACTCGCGGTCGTGAAGGCAATCAGGAACGGCTCGCGTATAGCCCTGAGGAAGGTGAAGAACGGCACGCGAATCAGCAGCGCGACGCCGCCGATGACCAGGAACAGGAAGATCACCAGCCCGAGATACATCACCCCGACCAGCTTGCCGAGGGTGACGAGGATGCCGAGTCCGCGGCCACCGACCGTGGCGCCGATGGCTGCCATGACGCCGATCGGCGCGAACATCATCACGTAGGCAGTGAAGCGGAACATCACCTGCGCGACCGACTCGAGGAAGTCGAGGACCGGCCGCCCCTTCTCGCCCACCCCGGCCAGGGCGACGCCGAAGAAGGACGCGAACACGACCACCTGCAGGATGTCGCCGCGAGCCATGGCGTCGAAGATCGACGTCGGGAACATGTGCAGGAAGACCTCGGTCAGCGTCTGCTGGCGGGTGGCCATCGCCGCCACGGCCTCGGTGCCCGTGCCCGAGAGCGTCACGCCGGCGCCTGGCTGGAACCAGTTGACGAGGCCGAGCCCGAGCACCAGCGCGAGGGTCGTGGCGACCTCGAAGTAGATGATGGCCTTGAGGCCGATGCGGCCCATCGCCTTCATGTCGCCGGTGCCGGCGATGCCGACCACGAGCGTGCTGAAGAGCAGCGGCGCGATGATCATCTTGATCATGCGCAGGAAGGCATCGGCGAGCGGCTTGAGCGCCACCGCCAGATCCGGCACCGTGGCGCCGAGCAGGATGCCCACGGCCAGGCCGATGAAGATCTGCGTGGTGGTGCCTGGCCACCACCACGGCCCGGTCGCAGGGCGATCCGCTGGAGCGCCAGGCGCCTCGATCTCAATCCTCGCCACGTCGATGGACCTCAGGCCCGGGCGTAGAACGCGGCGATGGTCTCGACCACGTACTGTTGCTGGACCGCTGTGAGCTCGCTGTAGATGGGTAGCGCCAGCGTCTCGGCCGCGGCCTGCTCCGACACCGGCAGCGCGCCGGCAGGAACACCGAGGAACGCGAAGCACGGCTGCAGATGGAACGGCACCGGATAGTAGATCTCGCAGCCGACGCCGTGGGCCCGGAGATGATCACGCAGGGCATCGCGCCGGTCCGCGCGGATGACGAACTGGTTGTAGATGTGCCGTCGGCCCGGCAGTTCCACGGGCAGGGTCACGGGGGCCTCAGGCGCCAGCGCGGCGAACAACTGGCGGTAGCGATCGGCATTGCGCCGGCGCGCCTCGGTCCATGCCTCGAGGTGCCGCAGCTTGACGCGCAGGACGGCGGCCTGCATCGCCGCCATCCGGAAGTTGCCGCCGACCTTCTCGTGGTGATACGTCCGCTGCGCGCCGTGCACGCGCAGCAGCCGCACCCGGGCCGCCATCTCGTCGTCGGCCACCGTGACCAGCCCGGCGTCGCCGGCGGCGCCGAGATTCTTGCTCGGGTAGAAGGAGAAGCAGCCGAAGCGCCCGAGCGTGCCGAGGGACGTGCCGTCCAGCGTGGCGCCGATGGCCTGGGCGGCGTCCTCGATGACCTGCAGGCCATGGTCGCAGGCCAGCGCGAGCAGCGGGGTCATGTCGGCGGCCTGGCCATACAGGTGCACTGGCACGATGGCCTTCGTTCGGGGCGTCAGAGCCCGTCGCACCGCCTCGACGTCGAGGTTGTAGCTGACCGGGTCGATGTCCACCAGCACCGGCGTCGCGCCGACGCGGCTGACGCAGCCGGCCGTGGCGAAGAACGAATAGGTCGGCACGATGACCTCGTCGCCGGGCCCGAGGTCGAGGGCCATCATGGCCACCAGCAGCGCATCCGTGCCCGAGCTGACCCCGATGGCATGCCTGGCGCCGAGGTAAGCGGCCACTTCCGCTTCGAACGCCTCCACCTCCGGCCCCAGGATGAACTTCTGCGTGTCGACCACGCGCGTGACGGCGTCGACGACGGCGTCACGGATGGGGGCGTACTGGGCGGCGAGATCGAGCAACGGCACCTGCATCACTGGGTGCATGCTACACTCGGCCCGCCGTGGCGGCCAACGATCTCCGCGCCCTCGTGGCCTACCGCGGCCTGCTCCGCGGTCTCGTCCAGCGCGATCTCACTGTCAAGTACAAGGGCTCCCTGCTGGGTGTGGCGTGGTCGTTGCTGCACCCGCTGGTGATGGTCGCCGTCTACACCCTCGCCTTCCGCTACGTGGTACGGGTGCCGATCGAGC
>NZ_JALHPM010000080.1:0-28897 GCF_022842525.1 Luteitalea sp. | reverse complement strand
CGTCCCGTCGTCGGTCGTGCCCGCCCTGGCCAACACCGCCTTCGCCATCCAGGTGGATGCGTCGCAGCCGATCATCGCCGAGCGCGCCGTCTACTGGCGCGGGTTGCTCGAAGGCCACGCCACGGCTGGCGCCGCCACCGCGTCACTGAAGTGGGGGTTTGCCGAGGGGCTGCAGGGCGGCTTCCAGATGTACCAGGACGCCAACGCCACCGACAAGCGTCGCTTCAACACCTTCTTCCCGATCTACAACCCGGGCACCACCGAGGCGACGCTGACGGCGTACTTCTACACGGAAGGCGAGAACACGGGGGTCACCAAGACCTTCACCGTGCCGGCGCGTTCGCGCTTCACGGTGTGGCCGCTGCTGTATCCCGAACTGGCCAACGAGAAGTTCGCGACGTTCTTCTCCTCCACCGTCCCGGTCGTGGCCGAGCGCGTCGTGTACTGGGGCAACGGCTTCACGGCCGGCCACGCCTCGCTCGGCACCCCGCTGCCCGACACGTTCCTGCTGACCGCGCCCAGCCTGCCGCCGGCCGCGCCGGGCGGCACGCTCACCGTCACGCCCAATCGCGGCGTGCCCGGGGGCGGCACCGTCGTCGAGATCGAGGGCACGGGCTTCGGCCACAACGACCTCGGGACGTCGGTCAGGTTCGGCGCCACGCCAGCGGCGTCGTTCGAAGTCGAGACCGACACGCTGATCCGGGCGGTGACGCCGCCGGGGGCCGCGGGCAGGGTCGATGTCACCGTGGAGACCAATGGCGTCGCGGTCACCGCGCCGCAGGCCTTCGAGTACTTCAACCCGTTCGCCGCCGTCGGTGCCCCGCTGAACACCTTCCGCCGCAACTCCGGCTTTGCCTGCGTCGGTGACGGACGTCCCTGCCAGATCATGCCGTCGTTCCTCGGCGTGGTCGCCGAACTGGCCCGGCGCCAGCCGTTCGACATCGCCAACTCGTGCCGTGCCTTCGGTGGCAACGAGAAGTTCATGGAGGATGTCGTCGCCGAGCTGCGGCTGCGCACCGGTACCAATCGGTTCGCGCTGAACATCAAGCGCGGCAACGAGGGCCTGTCCGAGGACATCGTGGCCTACTACTACGGTCCCGAAGGGTCGGACATGCGCAACAGCACGCAGGTGTTCATCATCGACATCATCGCCAACCACTGCAATCCGGCGAATCGGTCGGGCGGCGCGCCGTTCTGGCTCGATCAGACGCAGGCCACCGCCGATGCCGGCACGATTGGCCGGTGGACGCTGGGCAGCATGTGCTCGATCGCGCGCTACCGCAACGCGCAGCGGCCCAACGGCGACTGGCTGTTCCCGGAATGCCGATAGTCTGAGAGCGGCGCCCTCGAACACGGGGGCGCCGCGTCGGTAATGCTGGAATGCCGGAATGCCGAATGCTGAAGGCCTGAAGGGCCCTGGCATGGCGGCATTCCCGGCATTCGGCATTCCCGGCCTTTCTGTTCTACTCTCCCAGCGTGATCGTCCGACCTGACGGCGACAGCTGGCTCCTCATCCGCCAACCCGACCACGCCGCGCTGGCAGCCCATGTCCTCACCCACTGGGCGGCCGATGGGCTGCCCGACCGTGCCACGCGCGCGGTGCTGCTCGAAGCCACGCGCGAGCACGACTGCGGGTGGGCCGACGAGGACGACGCGCCGACCGTCAACGTCGAGACCGGCGATCCGTGGGACTTCATCCACCTGCCTGTCACCCGACGCCAGGCCGTGTGGTCCCGCGCCGTCGACCTGCTGGCCGATCGCCCGCACGTGGCCGCGCTCGTGGCCCACCATGCCGTCACCACCTACGCTCGCTACGACGGCGACCCCGCCTGGCGCGACTTCTTCACGACGATGTCGAACGCGCGTGACAGCCGTGTGGCCGCGCTCGCCGCGCGAACCGACGGCGTCTCCTTCGACAGCTTCCTGCGCGACTACGCGTCTCTGCGCGCGGCCGACCTCATCTCGCTCGCGCTGTGCCACGGCTGGCAGGATCGGTTCGAACTCGACTACTACAAGGGCGAGCTGGACGGCAGTACGCTGACCCTGACGCCCGACCCGTTTGGCGGCGCGACCGTGCCGTGGCAGGTGCCGGCGCGACGCATCCCTCGTCGTCCCTACGCGACGGACGGCGCGTTGCGTGACGCCGTGGCGGCCGCCGACATCAGCTGGATCTCGGGCCACCTGCAGGGGCGCCCGGAGCCGCTCCCGTCATGAGCCGCATCCTCGTCGTCGAAGACGACGCCGACATCGCCGAGTTGCTGCGTCACTATCTGGAGCGGAGCGGGCACGAGATCGACGTCCTGACCCAGGGCCAGGACGCCCTCCCGCGTCTGCGTGACCGTCTGCCCGACCTGGTGATCCTCGACCGCATGCTGCCCGGTGTCGATGGCCTGGAGATCTGCCGCGCGATCCGCGCCTCGGCCGCGATGGCCGACCTCCCCGTGATGATGGTGACGGCGCGCGCCGAAGAGAGCGACCGGATCGTCGGGCTCGAGCTCGGCGCCGACGACTACATCACCAAGCCGTTCAGCGCCAAGGAAGTCGTCGCCCGCGTCAACGCGCTGCTGCGGCGGTCGACGCGCACCGCACAGCCGGTGCCGCCGGTCGGGCCGTCGGCGGCGTCCGGTCGCGTGCTGCAGTACGGCGCGATCCGGATGGAACTGGACCAGCACGTGGTCACCGCCGGCGATGGCGAGGTGCGCCTCACGGCCAAGGAATTCCTGCTGCTGCAGTACTTCCTCGAGCACCGCGGTCGGGTGCTGTCGCGGGATCTGATGCTGACCGACGTGTGGGGCTACCAGTACACCGGCGGCTCACGCACGGTGGACGTGCATGTCCGGCGACTGCGCGAGAAGATCCCGGTGCTGGCCGACGCCATCGAGACGGTCAAGCAATTCGGGTACAAGTTGCGCTGAACGGCTGTCGATGACGGCCGGCTCGGAGAGCCGGCCCTACCCAGGGTGCGTCACACCGACGTCTCACGACCGGCGTACGCTGCGGCGCTGGTGCCGCCGCTACCCGATCCCGTCACGCGCCCGTTACACTCGAGACACGCACCGGTGGCCCCGTCGGCGACCGGCCGCGAGCCCCGAGGCCCCTTGCGCGTCCCTACCTTCGTCCTGTTGACGGCTCTGCAGACCGCCCTGTTCACGCCGGTGTTCACCCTCGGCGTGGCGTGGGTGACGCAGCAGCCCCTCGAGACGTCGCCAGGCTTCCTGCTCCGCGTCGGTCTGGTCGGCGTGGTCACCGCGGCCGTGTCGGCGGTGATCACGGGCTGGATGGCATCGACGGTGGTCGACGACCGGATCGGCGAGGTGGTGTCGGCCATCCGGGCGCTTGGCACGGGTGAACCCTGGCCCCGGTTGCCGGAGCCACGCGGCGACGCCCTGGGCCGCGTGGCCCGGGCCGTCAACATCGCCGGCGCCGCCCTCGACGTGCGCCTCGGCGATCTGAGTCGCGATCGCGCTCGCCTCGAAGCCGTCCTGTCGGGCATGGTCGAAGGCGTGATCGTGGTCAACGAACAGGGCCAGGTGCAGATTGCCAACGACGCGGCGCGGCAGTTGCTGCGACTGGACGCCTCGCCCATCGGCCGTCGCTACGTCGAGCTCATTCGCCACCCGGACATCGCCAGCCAGATCACGCAGGCGCTGCAGGGATCCCGCCCGGGCGGTCTGGAACTGGCCATCGGCCGCGACCCCGGCCAGACCTTCATCGCCCGGTGCTCGCCGGCCATCTCGCCGGGCAGCCGGGGCGCGGTGCTGGTGCTGCACGACATCACCGACCTGCGCCGCGCCGACCGCATCCGCCGCGACTTCGTGGCCAACGTGTCGCACGAACTCCGGACGCCCCTGACGGCGATTCGCGGCTACGTGGAGGCCCTGCTCGACGGGCCGGATCACGAGCCGGGCACGACCCGCTTCCTCGAGATCATCGCGCGGCATTCGGCGCGCATGGAACGACTGGTGAAGGATCTGCTGCGGCTGGCCCGCCTCGACGCCGGACAGGAGCCGCTCGAACTGGCCGAGGTGTCGGTGGAAGGCCTGTTCGGGTCCGTCGCCGCCGACCTGCAGCCGCTCATCGAGGGACGCCGTCAGTCGGTCCGCATCGACGTCACGCCGCCGACGCTGACCGTGCGTGGCGATCCCGCCAAGCTGCACGACGTGCTGCGCAACCTGATCGAGAACGCCTCCGCCTACACGCCGGAGGGCAGCCGCATCGAGCTGACCGCGACCGCGGACGCATCACAGGTGCGCCTCTCGGTGGCCGACACGGGACACGGCATCCCCGATGCGGAGTTGCCGCGCATCTTCGAGCGCTTCTACCGGGTGGACAAGGCCCGCTCGCGCGACTCGGGCGGCACCGGCCTCGGCCTGTCGATCGTGCGCCACCTCGTCGAATTGCACGGCGGGCAGGCCAGCGCTGCGAACAGGCCCGACGGCGGCGCCATCTTCACGATCGTGCTGCCCGTGGCCGGACGCCCGCAGGGTCCCGTCTAGGTCGGTCCGCCGCGGTGCCGCGGCGACTCAGAGGCTGGTCCGCCTGGTCACGAGATCCGCGAGCAGCCCCATCAGCGCGATCTGGATCGCGGTCAGGATGAGAATCGCGGCGCCGACCCCGAACGCCCCGGTACGGCTGAAGTCCAGGGCCGCCTTGATGGCGCCGAGCACCAGCAGGGCCGCCGCCGTCGGCAGGAACACGTTCAGCGGGCGGAAGGTCACGACCATCCGGACGATCAAGAGAAAGAAGTTCAGCGTGTCGCGCACCGGCCGAATCGACGACGCCCCGGTGCGACGGTAGTAGTCGATCGGGATGTACTCGACGCGATAGCCGTTGATGTGCGACGCCAGGGTGATCGTCGAGGTGAACGAGAACCCGTCCGGGAACAGCCCGAAGAAGCGGGTAGCCAGCTCGCGTCGGAACACCCGCAGCCCCGAGTTGAGATCGGGAATGCGGTGCCCGCTCAACAGATTGGCCGCACGCGTCAGCAGCCACTTCACGGGACGACGGAGCGCCGGGACGTGCACGCTCCCCCCCGTCCGCGCGCCCACCACCATGTCCGCCTCGTCCAGGTGGGCCAGCAACTCCGGCAGCCGGGCGATCGGATACGTCCCGTCGGCGTCGAGGATGGCGACCAGCGGATGCGTGGTGGCGCGGATGCCGGTCTTCAGGGCAGCGCCGTAGCCCCGATTGGCCCGGTGCCGCACCACGCGGGCGGTCGTCCCCGCCAGCACGCCGGCCGTGCCGTCCTCGGAGCCGTCGTCGACCACGAGCACCTCGTAGAGGCGACCGGACGCCTGCATCGTCGACTCGACAGCCGCGAGCGTCGAGGCGATGGCGCCCTCTTCGTTGAAGACCGGGATGATGATCGAGACGGGTTCAGGCATGCGATCAGTGGCGCCAGGCATGCGCCCAGCGCACCAGCGTGACGAGGCCCCAGAGCTTGAAGGCGTGATTGGCGCGACCGGCCAGGTGTGCCTCCATCATCGCCTGCACGGGGGCCACCTGCAGTTCGGGGAGGATGCGGAGCGAGGTCGGCGACAACACCTCGCGGAGGAGCGGCTGCAACGGGCCGCGGAACCACGAGGCGAGCGGCGCGTGGAAGCCGGCCTTGGCGCGCCCCACGATCGGGTCGGGCACGAGGCCGCGCATGGCGTCCTTGAAGATCACCTTCGTGTCGCGTCCGCGCAGCTTCCAGCGCCACGGCAGCCGGGCGCCGAGCTCCACCAGCCGATAGTCGAGCCATGGCGCACGCGCCTCGAGGCCGAACGCCATCGTCGTGCGATCCACCTTCGGGAGGATCGAGTCGGCCAGGAAGGTCTTGAGGTCGACGTAGAACAACCGGTCCATCAGCTCGGTGGCGCCGGAGGCCGTGTAGGCGGCCAGAAACGGGGCTTCGGGCGCCTGGTCCCGCGCGGCCGCCGCCAGCACATCGGGCCGCAGCAGCGTGGCGCGCGTCTCGGGCGAGCAGATCGTGCGCCAGGTGTAGTGCGCCGTCTCCGGGGCTTCGCCCGCGCCGGCGACGAACTGGCGCAACGCGTAGTCGAGGCTCATCTTGGTCGTCGCGGCCGGCAGCGCCCCGACGAGCGGGCGCACGACCCGATCGCGGAACCATCGCGGCAAGGTCCGCCACACCCGTGCCGCACGATCGGCGTGGTAGATGGCGTAGCCGCCGAACACCTCGTCACCGCCGTCGCCCGACAGCACGACGGTCACGTGCTCGCGCGTGGCTTGGGCCAGCCGGTACATCGGCACCATCGAGATGTCGGCCACCGGGGCGTCGGCGTGGAACACCAGGCGGTCGAGCGACGCCGACACGTCAGCGGCGCGGCACACGACCTCGTGGTGGGTGAGGTCGTAGGTCCTGGCGACCAGCGCGGCAAACGGGCCTTCGTCGAAGGACTGCTCGTCGAAGCGGACGCTGAAGGTGTGCAGTGGCCCGGTGTGGCGCGGTCGCATGAAGTGGACCACGGCCGATGAATCGAGACCGCCGCTGAGAAACGCCCCGAGCGGCACGTCGGACACGAGGCGCAGCCGCACGGCGTCGTCACACAGGGCGCGGATGTCCTCGATGGCCTGGTCGCGGTCCGTGTAGAGGTCGTGGCCGAACCGCACATCCCACCAGGGCTCGACGGTCTGGCGGTCGGCCGTCGCGGTGAGCATGTACCCGGGCGGCAGCTGGCTCACCTCCTGCCAGATGGTGCGAGGGCCGGGGACGTAGTTCAGGGCGAGGAACGCATCGAGGGCGGCGGGGTCGAGGGTGCGCGTGACGCCCGGGACGGCGAGCACCGCCTTGATCTCGGAGCCGAACACCAGGCGGCCCGGCGTGCTGGCGAAGTACAGCGGCTTGACGCCGAGTCGGTCGCGGACGAGCCAGAGCGTGCGTGAGGCACGGTCCCACACCGCCACGGCGAACATCCCGTTGAAGCGGTGGATGGCGGCTGGCCCCCACTCCTCCCAGGCGTGGGCGATGACCTCGGTGTCGGTGCGCGACGCGAAGTGATGCCCGCGCGCGACCAGTTCGGTGCGGATCGCCTCGAAGTTGTAGATCTCGCCGTTGTAACAGACCTGGATCCGGCCATCCTCGGAACCGATGGGCTGTCGCCCCGCCTCCGAGACGTCGATGACGCTCAGCCGGCGGTGGGCGAACCCGAGGCCGTCAGCCGCCCAGAAACCCTCCGCATCCGGGCCCCGGTGGCACAGGGTGTCTGCCATGGCGGCGAGCCACGCGTGGTCGACCGCCCCGCCGTCACGAACGAACACTCCCGCGATGCCACACACCTGGTCGGGCCGATGGTAGCAGACGGGTGCCCCGCGTGCCGCACGGACGAAACACACAGGGATCAGGCATTTAACGGCGGCGAAACAGGCTCGTGTCACCCGGGTCACATGAGGTTCCTACAGTCGGTGTGGTCGAGGCGCGCTCCCTGCCTGCCTCGGGATGTCACCTATGAGGAATCGCATGATGTTGCGCCTTGCGGCCCGCCCGTCCCGGCTCCTGAGCCTGGCCGCGTTGGTCATCACTCCTCTGCTCGTCCCTGCGCCGGCGCTGGCGCAGCCGACGGGTGCATCGGTCCCGGCGACGTCGCAAGCGAAGCGGACCGGACGCGTCCGTGTGACGGGCCGCGTGCTCGACCAGCAGAACGCCGTGCCGCTGCCCGGCGTCCCGGTCGAGCTCGTCGGCACCACGGATGTCGCCTACACCGACGTGGACGGCCGCTATGCCCTCGATGTCCCGGCGGGGCCCCAGACGCTCAAGGTCGTCATGGGCGGCTACGTCGAACGCACCGTCAGCGTGCAGGCTGAACCCGGCACCCCGGTCACGGCGGATGTCGGCCTGGCGATGGAGGGCTTCTCCGAGGCCGTCACCGTTTCGGCCGACGTGACCGATGCCAATTCGTCGACCGCCGAGGCGCAGTTGCTCGAGCGCAAGCGGTCGGCCGTCGTGTCCGACAACATCGGCGCCGAGGAGATGAAGGCCAACAACGACAGCAACGCGGCGACCGGGTTGTCGCGCGTCACGGGCCTGTCGGTGGTCGGCGACGGGTACGTGTTCGTGCGCGGGCTCGGCGAGCGCTACAGCAGCACCACACTCGGCGGCGTGTCGCTGCCGACCACCGAGCCGGAACGACGCGTCGTCTCCCTCGACCTGTTCCCCGCCGGTCTCATCGACAACGTCAAGGTCGCCAAGACCTACGCGGTGGACCAGAGCGCGGAGTTCGCCGGCGGCCTCGTGCAGATCGAACCGCTCAAGTTCCCGTCGCGTCCGGTCTTCGACGTCTCGCTCGGCGCGGGCTTCAACGACCAGACCACGTTCGACGACGTCCTCGGCTACCGCGGCGGCAGCAACGACTTCTGGGGCTTCGGCACGAGCGCACGCGCGCTGCCGGGCGCGCTCCCCAACTCGCGCGTCATCCGCGGCGCCGGTCGTTTCACCCCTGACGTCGGCTTCACCCAGGCCCAGCTCGAGCAGTTCGGCGAGTCGTTCTCCAACAACTGGTCGCTGGCGCCCCGCACCGGCGACCCGAACCAGTCGTTCGGCGCCGTGTTCGGCGACCGCTTTGGCAAGTTCGGTGTCGTGGCCAGCTACTCACAGAACTACCGCGAGCAGTACTACCAGGACAAGCAGATCACCTACGTGCTCGGGCAGAACGACGCGCTCGAGAACTTCGTCGACTACGACTTCGACTACGCCACCAAGCGCTCGACGATGGGCGTGGTGGCCAACCTGGCCTACCAGTTCACGCCGACGCAGCGCCTGTCGTTCGAGAACTTCCTGACCAACAACGGCGAGGACGAGGCCCGGGCCTACAGCGGCTTCAACGGCGAGGCCGGCCGCTTCCAGCGTGCCCAGCGGCTGTTCTGGACCGAAGAACGCATCACCAGCAACAACGTGTCGGGCGACCACTTCTTCTCGAGCCTGAGCAACAGTCACATCGACTGGCGCATCGGCTACGGCGTCGGCAATCGCGACGAGCCGGACCTGCGCGAGACGATCTACCAGGCCATCAACCCGGCCAATGCGTACGAGTTCGCCGACCTGTCGCAGAGCGGCTTCCGCATGTTCAACGCCCTCGAGGACACGACCATCGACGGCCAGGTGAACTGGTCGGTGCTGGCCAGCGCCAAGGGGCGGCCGGTGCAGTTCAAGACCGGGTTCGCCTACCTCGATCGCGAACGTGACTTCCGGTCGCGGCGCTTCCGCCTGGTGCCGCTGAACCTGACCGGCCTCGACCTGACGGCACCGGCCGAGACCCTGTTCTCGCCGGCCAACATCGGCCCGAACCGCTTCGAGCTCAAGGAAGAGACGCGGACGACGGACTTCTACGATGCGACGCAGAAGGTCGCCGCCGGCTACGCGATGGTCGACCTGGCCATGTCGTCGCGGCTGCGCCTCATCGGTGGCGTACGGGTCGAGCAGTTCCAGCAGGAAGTCAACACGCGGGACCTGTTCAGCCTGTCGTTCGACCCGACGGTCATCCAGGCGCGACTCGACGAGACGAACCTGTTCCCGTCGGTCAACGTGGTCTACGCGCTGACGCCCGCCTCGAACTTCCGCGTCGGCTTCAGCCAGACCGCCAACCGCCCCGAGTTCCGTGAACTCGCCCCGTTCGAGTTCACCGATGTCGTCGGGGGCCGGGCCAGCGTCGGCAACCCCGACCTGCAGCAGGCCCTCATCCAGAACGTCGACGTCCGGTACGAGATCTTCCCGCGCGCCGAGGAAGTGTTCGCGGTCAGCTTCTTCTACAAGAACTTCGACAACCCGATCGAGCGCGTCCTCGAGCCGACGGCCAACATCCGGACCTCGTACGACAACGCCGACAGCGCCCGCAACGTCGGCATCGAGCTCGAGGCCCGCAAGCGGCTGGCGCCGTGGTTCTACGTCGGCGCCAACTACTCCTACATCAACTCGCGCGTGACGCTGACGCCCGCGCTGGCCCAGGTCCAGACCTCGCTCGAGCGGCCGCTCGCCGGCCAGTCCGACAACCTGCTGAACGTGATGGCGGAAGTGCGCATCGGCGCCGCGGCGTCGGTCCGTGCGCTGTACAACTTCGTCGGCGACCGCATCACGGACGTCGGCGCCTCGGGGCTGCCCGACATCATCCAGGTCGGCCGCAACCAGCTCGACCTGGTGTACTCGCAGCGCATCTTCAGCAAGCTGACGCTGCGCGCCAGCGCCGACAACCTGACCAACGACCCGTACGAGTTCACGCAGGGCGACTTGCGCCAGCGGTTCTACGACCTCGGTCGCACCTTCTCCTTCTCGTTCACGTTCTCGGCCTTCTGATGAGGACTTTCTCCATGTTCCGCTCGCTTCGCGTCCTCGGGCTGACGCTCGTCGTTGCCGCCCTGGCGCTGACCCAGCAACCGACGCTGCTCGGCCAGACCGTCATCGGACCGGCCTACTCGGTGCCAGGTATCGACAAGCCGATCCGCGTCATCCAGGGTCGCCTGTCGACCACCCTCAACCTCACCAACGACCACTACTACGTCCTGCGCGGCGCCGTCTTCGTCGCGGAGGGCGGCGTCCTGAACATCCAGGCGGGCACGACCGTCGCGGGTGAACTGGCCACCCTCGGGACGCTCATCGTCGAGCGCGGCGGACGCCTCAATGCCGTCGGCACGGCGGCGCAGCCGATCGTGATGACCTCCGACCAGGCCATCGGCAACCGCAACCGCGGTGACTGGGGGGGCCTGATCATCAACGGCCGCGCGCCGCTCAACGTGCCGGGTGGCATCGGCATCGGCGAAGGGGACACCGGCGAGTACGGCGGCAACGACGTCAACGACAACAGCGGCATCCTCCGCTATGTGCGCGTCGAGTTCGCCGGCATCGAGTTCAGCCCCGACAACGAGCTCAACGGCATCGCCTTCCAGGGCGTCGGCCGCGGCACGACCGTCGACTACGTGCAGGTCAAGATGAACCGCGACGACGGCGTCGAGTTCTTCGGCGGCACGGTGGACATCAAGCACATCGTGCTCAACGGTATCCGCGACGACAGTCTCGACTGGACGTTCGGCTGGAGCGGCCGTGTCCAGTACCTGGTGGCGCAGCAGCGCGGCGACGATGCCGACATGGGCATCGAGGCGGACAACAACGACATCAACAACAACCTGCTGCCGCGATCGAACCCGACGATCTACAACCTGACGCTGGTCGGCGACCCCTCGACCACCTTCGGCAACGAAAGCAACATCGGCATGCTCCTGCGCCGCGGCACCGCCACGACGATTCGCAATGCGGTCGTCGTCGGCTTCAAGAGCTGGGGCCTCGACATCAACGGGTCGGCCTCCCTCGCGCAGGCCCAGGCTGGCGAGTTGTCGGTTCGCAACAGCATCTTCTTCGGCAACGGCATCGTGCGCGCCGGGGCGCAGTACAGCCCGGCGTCGATTCCCTTCATGAACGACTCGACGATCCGCAACGCGGATCCCGGTCTCATCGACCCGTTCAATCTGACGGCGCCGAACTTCCGGCCGACGCTGGGATCGCTGGCCGGCGGCCAGCTGGCACCCGCCACGCCGCCCAACGACGGGTTCTTCGAGGTGACGACCTTCATCGGCGCCTTCAGCCCGGATCCGGAGCAGGACTGGACCCGCGGCTGGACCGACTTCACGCTACGCTAGGCGTCGTGCGCACCTCGCCGCGACAGGGCCGCCCGATCCGGGCGGTCCTGCTCCTTCTGGTCGTCCTGCTCTCTCTGGTCGCGCCCGCAGCCTGCAGGCGCCCCGCCCCCGCCCTCACCAACACCTTCGCGTCCCCCGAGGATCTGGCGCGCGAGGTGCTGGCACGCCTGCTCCGCCGTGACCAGGCGGCGCTGGCCGCGCTGGCGCTCACACACGACGAGTTCAAGGCGTTCGTCTGGCCGACGCTGCCAGCCAGCCGACCCGAGACCAACATGCCGCTGTCGTTCGTGTGGGGACGGCTGAAGCAGCAGAGCGACCTCTCGCTGGCCGCGACGGTCGCACGCCACGGCGGGCGGGCCTACGTGCTGCAGCAGGTGCTCTTCGACGGTGAGACGACGGAGTCGGGTGCGCTCCGTGTGCAGCGCGATTCGATCCTGGTGGTACGGACCCCCGAAGGCGCGGTCGAGCGCGTCAAGATCTTCGGGTCGATGCTGTCGATGAACGGCCGCCACAAGGTCTTCAGCTACGTCGTCGACTGAACCCCTGGGGCCTTCGTCCGTCGGCCTTGGGCCTTCGTTCTTCGCCCTTCGCCCTTCCTCATTCCGCATGTCCCGCATCGCGGCATTCGGCATCGCGGGATGAAAAAAGGGCCCCATGCTCCGGGGCCCTCGGTCAACCACGCTGCCCTGAAGATGTCCCAGGTGCAGCGCAAGGTCAGTGTCGCGTGCGTCGGTATCGCGGCCGTGACGGTCAGGGCAATTCGGCGTGACGACTCGTGCGGCGCATGACGAGCGCGCTCGCGGGACACGCCCCCTGGAATTCCGCCGACGTGCGCAGCGCCGCAGGTACGTCGTCCCGGCTCACCGGGGTGAAGCCGAAGCGCGGAAAGAACGCGCCGGCGGTGGTCGTCAGCAGCACGAGGTCGCGGATGCCGCGGGCTTCGGCCTGCGTGATGACGTGCGTGACCAGGCGTGTGCCCAGCCCGCCGCCGGGGGCGATCACGGCGACCGATCGCAGCAGCGCCGCCTCGCCGTGGACCTCGAGACCGGCCACGCCGCACACGCCCTCGGACGACTCGGCGACGACGAAGTCGGCGAGGTGGTCGGCCGCGCCGTCCAGCGGGAGACCGTGGCGCTGGAGCACGGCGGCAATCGCCGGCCAGTCGTGCTCGACGGCAGGCCTGAGGCGTGCAGGCATCAGGCCGCCGCCCCGGGTCTGGTCGCTCGGACGAATCCGCTGAAGAAGCGGCCATCGGCCGCCGTCAGATCACCACACGACTGGCCGGCGTCGCGAAAGTAGGCCTCCGCGTCCGCGGCGGCGTACTCGCGCCACGGTTCGATCTGCACCTGCTCGAAGCCCGCGGCCTCGAGGCCGGCCTGATACTCGTCATCACGCAGGGCGCCGGCGATGCAGCCCACCCACAGTTCCATGTTGCGGCGCACGTCGGCGGGCACCTCGCCGCGCACGAGGACGTCGGACACCGCCAGGCGACCGCCCGGCTTCAGCACACGGAACGCCTCGCGCAGCACCTGCGGCTTGTCGGCGGAGAGGTTGATCACGCAGTTGGAGATGATGACGTCCACCGAGGCATCCGGCAGCGGGATCTGCTCGATCGTGCCCTTCAGGAACTCGACGTTGGCCACCCCGGCGCGACGCTGGTTCTCGCGCGCCAGCGCCAGCATGTCGTCGGTCATGTCCAGGCCATAGGCCTTGCCGGTCGGCCCGACGCGCCGGGCCGACAACAGCACGTCGATGCCGCCGCCAGACCCGAGGTCGAGGACGACCTGCCCGGGCCTGAGATCGACGAGCGCCGTCGGGTTGCCGCAGCCGAGCGACGCCTGGACGGCTTCGGCCGGCAGCGCGCCAATCTCCTCGGGCGAGTACAGCCCGCTCGTGATCGGATCGTCGCACCCGCCGGACCCACAGCACGACGTCTTGCCCTGGCCCGCGGTCACCGAGGCCGCGAAGCTGCCGTACTTCTCCTGCACCACCGCTGTGATGTCGCTCATGGTCGTTCTCCTCGATCCCTCGAGCCGCGGCCCCCCGCGGCTTTCCCTACTGCAAACGCATGATGGACACCGTATCCGCGAAGGCGTATATTTGTCAACGCGAATACAGTTCGCACGAAGAGACGTATGCCACGAGCCCGACGTTCCACCACCGTCACCGACATCGCCACCGTCTGCGCCGCGCTGGCCGACCCGACGCGACTGCGCATCCTCGCCCTGCTGGCCGACGAGGAAGTGTGCGTGTGCCACATCCACGACAGCCTCGAGATTCCGCAGCCGACGGCCTCTCGGCACCTCGCCTACCTGCGGCGCACCGGCCTGGTGGACACGCGGCGCGAGGGGCTGTGGGTGCACTACCGCATCGCCGCCACGCTCGAACCGCACGTGCGCCACGCCGTGGACGCCGTGCTCCACGCCGTGCGGCACTGTCCCGAGCCCGCGGCGGACCATCGTCAACTCGTGCGCACCACTGGGCGGGCGCCCATCGTCAGCCTGCCCCTGGTGGCGGGCTGCTGCGGCGCCCCCACCTCAGGAGACCGTTCATGACTCGCATCGATGTCTTCGACCCACCGTTGTGTTGTTCGTCCGGTGTGTGTGGCCCTTCGGTGGACCCGCAGCTGGCGGCCTTCGCCGCCGACGTCCAGTGGCTGACGACACAGGGCGTCGAGGTGGTACGTCACAACCTCGCCCAGGTGCCCCAGGACTTCGTGACCAACGAGACGGTCCGCACCCTGCTGGCCGACCACGGGGACGGCTGTCTGCCCGTCGTGCTGGTCAATGGCGAGGTACGCCATCAGGGCGCGTATCCGAGGCGGGACGAGTTGGCCCGTGAGAGTGGGCTGGTGGTCGGCGTGTCGCCCACCAAGCCCCGCATCCGAGTCTCCGTGACGGGGACCGGTGGGTGCGCCCCAGGGTCAGGGTGCTGCTGATGGACACGATCGCCGCCCTCGCCGCCAACGCCACGCGCGTGCTGTTCTTCACCGGCAAGGGCGGCGTCGGCAAGACGTCGCTCGCCTGCGCGACCGCCATCGCGCTGGCCGATCAGGGGCGACGTGTGCTGCTGGTCTCGACCGATCCGGCCTCCAACCTCGACGAGGTCCTGGGCGTGCGGCTCGGGTCGCAGCCGACGCCGGTCCCTGGGGTGTCGGGCCTCGACGCGCTCAACATCGATCCGGAAGCCGCCGCGCGCGCCTACCGTGAGCGCGTCGTCGGGCCGTACAGGGCGCTGTTGCCGGCCAGTGCCGTTGCCAGCATCGAGGAGCAGCTGTCTGGCGCGTGCACGGTGGAGATCGCCGCCTTCGACGAGTTCACGTCGATCCTCGCCGGCGCCCGCGACGGCAGCCCGCACGACCACGTGGTCTTCGACACGGCGCCCACGGGCCACACGTTGCGTCTGCTGGCCCTGCCCGCGGCCTGGACGGGCTTCATCGACACCAACACTTCGGGCACCTCCTGTCTCGGGCCGCTGGCCGGCCTGCAAGGCAAGGTGCAGACCTACCGCGAGAGCCTCGATGCCCTGCGCGATGGCGCGGTCACGACGGTGGTGCTGGTGACGCGGCCCGAGCGGGGACCACTCGCGGAGGCGGGCCGGACGAGTGAGGAACTGACGGCGCTCGGCATCACGCACCAACGCCTCATCGTCAATGGCCTCTTCCACGCGAGCGGTGTCGACGACCCGCTGGCGACCGCGCTTGCCGAGCGTGGACGCCTGGCCCTCGACACGCTGCCCGCCGCGTTGCAGGTGCAGCCGCGCCTCGACGTCCCGCTGCGCGCGTGGGCGCCGATGGGTGTCGACCGCCTGCGCTCCCTCGGCCAGGTCGGCGACGACCAGGTCCTGCCGCGCCACGATGCGGTCCCGGCGCCAGGCGCACCGCTCTCCGCCCTGATTGACGAGTGCGCGGCGACAGGGCGTGGCGTGATCCTCACCATGGGCAAGGGCGGCGTCGGCAAGACCACGATCGCCGCGGCCATCGCCGTCGATCTCGCCTCCCGCGGCCACGACGTGCTGCTCAGCACGACCGACCCCGCAGCCCATCTCGGGGCCACGCTCGAAGGCCGCGTGCCGCGATTGCGTGTGACCCGGATCGATCCCGTCGAGGAGACGCGCGCCTACACGGCGGAGGTGATGGCCAGCGCGTCACCCGATCTCGACGACGCGGGCCGCGCGCTGCTCGAGGAAGACCTGCGATCGCCGTGTACGGAGGAGATCGCGGTGTTCCGGGCGTTTGCCCGCACGGTCGACGAGGGCGCCGCGGGCTTCGTGGTGCTCGACACCGCGCCGACCGGGCACACGCTGCTGCTGCTCGATGCCGCGCAGGCCTACCACCGGGAAGTGTCGCGCACCGGGGGGGCCGTGCCGGACGCCGTGCGTGCCCTGCTGCCGCGTCTGCGCGACGCGACGTACACGAAGGTGGTGCTGGTGACGCTGCCCGAAGCCACACCGGTCCACGAAGCGGCGCATCTGCAGGCCGACCTCGTGCGGGCGGGCATCACGCCCTGGGCGTGGGTGGTGAACCAGAGCGTGGCCGCTGCGGCGGGCGTGACCGACCCGCTGCTGCGTGATCGGGCCGCCCGCGAGCAACCCTTCATCGACGAGGTCCTGGCCCGTCATGCGACGCGCGTCGCGCAAGTCCCCGTGCTGCCGGACGCGCCGATCGGCCGCGAGAAGCTGCTGGCGCTGGCGCAAGGGGCGCGGGCGCCCATGCCGGTCGGCTGACCGGCGGACCTACGGCATCTCGATGTCGAGGTCGTGGTCCTGCACGCGCGCGGGGTCGGGGGGCACCTCGTTCACCCGAACGGTCTCCTCGAGCCGCTCCGGGGGCGGCAGGTTGTCGGCAAAGGCCAGCCCGAACAGTTCCCACGACGTCTGGAACAGCGCGGCGATGATCGGCCCGATGATGAAGCCGATGGCGCCGAAGACGAAGATGCCGCCCAGTGTCGAGAACAGGATCATCAGGTCGTGCATCTCGGTGTCGCGCCCGACCAGGCGCGGGCGCAGCACGTTGTCGATCGATCCCACCACGAGGCCGCAGAACAGCGCCAGGCCGACCGCCTTGACCCAGTAGCCCATCAGGCCGAGGACGATGCACGCGGGCACCCACACGATGGCGCCACCGAGCATCGGGATCACCGACAGGACGACCATGATGGCGCCCCAGAACACGGCGTGGTCGACGCCTGCGACCCAGAACCCGATGCCGGCCAGCGTGCCCTGGGCCACGCCGATGACCAGCGTGCCCTTCAGGGTCGCCCGGGTCACGGACACGAACTTGTCGAGCAGCAGGTCGCGCTCGCCTTCCCGCAACGGCAGGAAACGGCGCAGCGCGTGCAGGATCTCCGGCCCGTCCAGCAGGAAGAAGAACACCGTGTACGCGAGGATGAACAGGTTGAAGACGGCCTGTACCGTGCCCACGGTGGTGTTGGACAGCGACGAGACGATGACGCCGCCGAGGCCACTGACCCACTCGCCCGCCTTCTGGAGCAACTGCTCGCGATAGGGCTCGAGGTAGTTGGCAAACGGCAGGCGCTCGAGCAGGGGCGCCAGCGAGGTCGGCTGCGCCGACACCCGCGCGACCCAGGGACGCGCGCTCTCGCTCAGGCGGATGGCCTCGACGGTGACCATGTACGCCACGGCGGCCAGCGGCGCCGCCAGCGCCACGAACCCGACGAGCAGCGTGGCCAGCGCCGCCAGCGGCCGCCGCCCGCGGAACGCGTCGACGAGGCGCACGAACAGCGGATACCCGAGGCCCGCGAAGATCGCCGCGAGCAGGATCGTCATCAGGAAGCTGCGAATCAGCCCCAGGAACAGGACCGAGATCGCCAGCACGAAGACCAGCAGGAAGACGCGGCGGAAGCGGTTCTCGCGGAACGGGAGCGGCTGCCCCAGGCTGTCGGACACGATCGGCACGGTCCGACCATGCTACCAGTGGGCCGGCGCGATCGATACCGGCCCGTCAGCGCAGATCGCGCATCGCGGGCCACCCGTCGAGTCCGGTGGCCTGCTCCACCCCGCGACGGATCGCCTGGGCCGCCGCCTCGGCCGCAGCGGCGCCGAGCGCGGTCAGCGAGACGGACGGCGTGATGCGCGCGGTCGACAGCGTGATGACCTGATCGCCGTCGCCGTTGGTGTGGTACGGGTTGATGGCGCGGGCCGGCCCGGTGTTGGCCATCATCGCCAGCTTGGTCAGGCTGGTCTTGTCGAGCGCGACGTTGGTCGCGATCACGGTCAGCGTGGTGGCGCGAAACGGCTGGTCGTCGAGGCGCCGATCGGCGCGCGGGCGCGTGGTGTCGAGGTCACGCTGCAGCTGAGCCGCACTGTCGATGAAGGTGCGGCCATCCGCCCCGCGCGCGCCCGCCACGATGCGTCCAGTCTTCGCGTCCAGGATGTCACCCGCGGCATTGACGACGCAGAGCGCCGCCACCACCACGTCGCCCGATCGGATGGCCACGGTGCCGACGCCGCCCTTCATCCCGCCGAACCCGCGCGATCGGAACATCTTCCCCACCGTCGCGCCGGCGCCGACCCCGACGCTCCCTTCGGCCACGGGGCGCGTGCTGGCGGTCTCGCAGGCGCGGATGGCCAGCGCGGCGTCTGGCCGGATGCGGCCGTCGCCGAGCCCGAGATCGTCGATCACGGCACCGACCACGATGGGGATGCGCACGTTCGGGATGCCCCAGTCGTAGCCGACGTTGTTGGCCTCCAGATGCCGGACCACGCCCGCCACGGCCTCGAGACCCATCGGCCCGCCGCCGGTGAGCAGGAGGCCATGGATGTGCTCGAGCGGGCTCACGGGCTGCAGCATCACCCCGAGCATCTCGCCCGGGGCCGACCCGTCGTAGTCCACGCCCGCGGTCACCGGGCCGTCGAACAGGATGGCGGTACAGCCCGTGGGCCGACGCGGATCGACGGCGTGGCCGACGCGGATGCCCGGGACGTCGGTCAGGGACCCGGCCGAGGGCGTGACGGCGGCGCGGCTGGCCGCGGCGGCCGACCACGGCGCGAGCGCCGCACCGGCGAGGATCGACGAGCACTGCCTGGCGAAGTGACGACGACTGGCCATGGCGATGCACTATACGCCGGCCCGTCCCGTAATCCAGATTTAACGCATGCGTCACGACGGGGAAACCACGGGTGCGTAACGTAACCGTGACCGCTGTCACCACCGGCAGGGTCTCGGTCCACGACTCCACAGGGAGCACTGCGTGACGCTGGCTCAACCGCACGGCACCACCCACTCGTCCTGGCCCGCCCAGGCCGCCTCCATCACACGCATCCTCGTCGTCGAGGACGAGCACGACATCGCCGGGCTCATCAAGCACACGCTCGAACGGGAGCCGGACACGCAGGTCGAAACCGTCGGCAGCGGCGACGCGGCCCTCAAGGCGGTGGTGGCCCAGGCCCCGCACCTGATCATCCTCGACCTCAACCTGCCCGTGCTGTCCGGCTTCGAGGTGTGTCGCATCCTCCGTGCCCGACCCGCGACCAAGCACGTGCCGATCATCATGCTGACGGCGCGGGCGACGGAGATCGATCGGGTCTCGGGCCTGGACCTCGGCGCCGACGACTACGTGACCAAGCCGTTCAGCCTGCGGGAACTGGCCGCGCGCGTGCGCGCCGTGCTGCGCCGGCCGCACATGATGCCGGAGGACGAGGCGCCGAGCCGCGTCTATCGGGGCAAGGTGCTGACGGCCGACTTCGAGGCGGTGGCCATCGAGGTGGAGGGGCAGCCGGTGCGACTGACCCGCCGCGAGTTCGAGTTGCTGCAGTGCCTGGTGGAGAACCGGAATCGCGTACTGTCACGTGACCGGTTGCTCGAGCGCGTGTGGGGCTACGACCGGCAGATCGAAACGCGGTCGGTGGACGTGCACGTCGGTCGCCTGCGCGCCAAGCTCGGGAGCGCCGGCGAACAGATCGAGACCGTGGTCGGACTCGGGTACAAGTTCGTGGAAGCCTGAGGAAGGCTCAGGGCTCAAGGCTCAGGGCTCAACACGCACGGCCCTCGCCTCTGGGCTCAGGGCCCGTTCGAAGGCCGAAGGGGAAAGGTCGAAGGGGAAAGGCCGAAGGGGAAAGGCCGAAGGCCCAAGGCCCAAGGCCGAGGGCCAGGCCCGCACGCGCCGGCGCTACTTGGCGCCGGCGAGCGACAGCAGGAAGTACGTGCTCGCCCCGACGAATGCCGCGGCGGGGATGGTGAGTACCCAGGCCCACACGATGCGCCCGGCCACGCCCCAGCGCACGGCCGACAGTCGGCGCGTGGCGCCGACGCCGACGATCGAGCCCGTGATGGTGTGCGTGGTGCTGATGCCCACGCCCATCAGGGTGGCGACGAGGATGGCCACCGCCGCCCCGGTCTCGGCGGCGAATCCCCCGACTGGCGCCAGCTTGGTGATCTTGGTGCCCATCGTGCGCACGATGCGCCAGCCGCCCGACAGCGTGCCGAGCCCAATCGCCGCGTGCGCCGCCAGTACGACCCAGAACGGCACGTCGAAGGTCGTGAGGTAGCCGGCCGTGAACAGCACGCCGGTGATGATGCCCATGGTCTTCTGCGCATCGTTGGCGCCGTGCATCAGGCTGAAGAGCGCCGCCGACAGCAGTTGCAGGCGCCTGAACAGCATGTCGACGCGTGCCGGCGCGGTCTTGCGGAACAGCCAGAACGTCGCCGTCATCATCGCGAGCCCGACGCCGAGGCCGATCAGCGGCGCGACGACGATGAACACGAGCGTCTTGGTCCATCCGGACCAGAGGATGGCCGGCAGGCCGGCCTTGGCCACCGCCGCACCGCCGTACCCACCGAACAGCGCGTGGGACGAACTGGTCGGCAGGCCGTAGTACCAGGTGATCAGATTCCACACGATGGCGCCGGTGAGCCCGGCGCCGATCACCGCGAACGTGACGATGTTGAGGTCCACCATGCCGGCGCCGACGGTCTTGGCCACCGCGGTGCCGAAGGCGAACGCCGCCACGAAGTTGAAGAACGCGGCCCAGACGACGGCCTGCCCGGGCGTCAGCACGCGGGTGGAGACCACGGTGGCGATGGAGTTCGCCGCATCGTGGAACCCGTTGATGTAATCGAACGCCAGGGCGAGCAGGATCAGGACGATGACGACCAGCAGCGATGCATCCATGAGGTCAGGTCGAGCCTAGGCGTACTTGACCACGACGCCCTCGATCTCGTTGGCCACGTCCTCACACTCATCGGTGGCGCGCTCGAGCAGGTCGAGGATTTCCTTCCACTTCATCACCTCGATGGCGTTCTGCTCCTCGGAGAACAGGCGGCCGATCGCTTCGCGGTGAATCTGGTCGGCCTCGTTCTCGAGGCGATTGATCTCGACCACGTGCTCCTCGAGTCCCTGACGCCGTTCGAGCTTCTGCGTGGCGAGCAGGATCTGCTGCGCGCATTGCTGGATGACCACGGCGAGTTCGCGGGCGCCGTACCTGAGCGTCTGGACACGGTACAGACGCACGCAGCCGCCGGCCGCGTCCATCATGTCCATCACGTTGTCCAGGTAGAGGATCAGGGTGTGGATGTCTTCGCGATCGAGCGGGGTGACGAACGTCTTGTTGAGGCGGTGCAGCGCGTCGTGCGCGACCTGGTCACACTGGTGTTCGAGCGCCTTCAGTTCGTCGGCAGCGGCCCAGCGGGGGCTGTCTCCGGACAACATGTCGACGAGGACGTCCGAGGCCTTGCGGATCTCCTGCGCAAGCAGGATGAAATCGTCGAAGAAGCGACCATCTTTCGGGATCAGGCTGAATCGAGCCACACTACTCTCCTGGACTGGCCGACGGCCGTCGTCCGTGTTGCGCACGATCCTGGGTGCTGGGGCCAACCGTGGGAGGCAGACGCATGGACGAGGACCGTCGCGCAGGGCCTTCGCGCCGAGCGAAGGGACCGACATCATATCCCTGAGGTGGAGGGGGTCCCTGTAAATTCCACGTAAACAAACGCGCCTGTGCCCCCCTGCCCGCCTGCCCCCCGTGGCCCGTCCGCACCGGCTTGCCTTCCACGGGACACGGAACTAAGGTGAGGGCACCATGCATTCTGTGCTGACCCTGATTCTGGGTGGTGGCCGCGGGAACCGCCTCTTCCCGCTCACATGGACGCGTTCCAAGCCCGCCGTGCCGATCGGCGGCAAGTACCGCCTCATCGACGTGCCGGTCAGCAACTGCCTGCACGCCAACCTGCGCCGCATCTTCGTGCTGACGCAGTTCAACTCCGCCTCGCTCAATCGCCACGTCGCCCAGAGCTACCGGCTCGATCACTTCTCGCAGGGCTTCGTCGACATCCTGGCCGCCGAGCAGACCCCGGACAGCACGTCGTGGTTCCAGGGCACGGCCGATGCCGTGCGACAGGCCTGGCGCCACTTCCACTCGATGCAGGCCGACCACATCCTGATCCTGGCCGGCGACCACCTGTATCGGATGAATCTCGGCGAGCTGATCACCGATCACATCGAGCAGGACGCCGACGTCACGATCGCCGCGCAACCCTGTGACCCCGAGACCTCGACGCAGATGGGGATCTTTCTCTTCGATGGCAGCGGGCAGATCTCGGGGTTCGAGGAGAAGCCGAATCTCGAACGTCTGGGGCAAATCGGGCAGAGCGTGCCGAAGGACAGCCGCGTGGCGTCGTGGATCTCCCCCCAACGCCCCTTCATCGCGTCGATGGGCATCTACGTCTTCTCCAAGCAGGTCCTGCTCGACGCCCTCGAGCAATATGCCGACGCGGTGGACTTCGGCAAGGAGATCATCCCGTCGGTCATCCAGACCCACCGCGTCCGGGCCTTCCTCTATCGCGGGTACTGGGAGGACGTCGGCACCATCGGGTCGTTCTTCGAGGCCAACCTGAAGCTCACCGACCCGACGCCGGCGTTCACGTTTCACGATCAGGCCGCCCCGGTCTACACGCGGCCGCGCTTCCTCGCCGGCTCGACGTTGCAGGGATGCACGATCACGCGGGCCATGGTCGCCGAGGGCTGTGCGCTGGACTCCTGCCACGTCGACCGCGCCGTGGTCGGCATCCGCACGCAGGTGCGTCCGGGCGCACGGATCACCAACTCGGTCCTGCTCGGCGCCGACTACTACAGCCGCGACCAGGACGAGTCGAGCGTGCCGCTGGGCATCGGGCGCGACGTCGTGCTGGACCGGGTGATCGTCGACAAGAATGCCCGCGTCGGCGATGGCGCGCGCCTGGTCAACAGCGCCGGGGTCCAGGAAGCGGATGGCAACGGGTACTTCATCCGCGAAGGCATCATCATCGTCCCCAAGGGGGCCACGGTCGCCCCCGGCACGATCGTCTAGCTACGCGGGCCTGCGGACGGGCGGCTCGAGCGTCTGCGCCTCGGCGCCGGCATCCACGAACTGCCCCGCCGCGTGATCCCACACGGTGACCTTCGCCCGCTTGAGGTCGAAGAACCAGCCGTAGAGTCGCAGGGACCCGTCGGCGACGGCGCGCTGCACCGACGGATAGGTCTGCAGTCGCTCGACCTGCTCGACGACGTTGGTGCGAGCCAGCGAGTTGTGGGGCGACGTCGACTGCGGGTGGGCCGGGGCGGCCTCATGGCGCCGCAACGCCGACGTCCCGTGGGCCAGCCAGCGCCCGAGGGAGCCACCCAGGGCGTCGTGGTCGCCCAGCAACGCCTTCATCGCCCCGCACTCGGAGTGTCCGCAGACCACGATGCTGTGGACGTTCAGGACGTCCACGGCGAACTCGATGGCCGAGCCGACCGAGTCGTCGGCACCGGGATCGCCCGTCCAGGCCGGCACGATGTTGCCGATGTTGCGCAGGACGAAGATGTCGCCCGGATCCGCGTTGACGAGGTCGGCCGGGACGATGCGCGAATCGGCGCAGGTGATGAACAGGGCCTGCGGCGTCTGTCCGACGTCGGCGAGATGGCTCAGCAGCGGCTTGACGTCGCGCGACGTCGTGGCATTGAAGGCCGCGGCACCCTGCAGCAGCGGCTCGGTGGTCAGCGCCGTGGTGGCCATCGACGTCTTCGCGCGGCTGCGCCGACGCAGCGCGCCCAGCAGCCCATCGATGCGCGACTTGGCGAAGTGCGGCGTGCCCTTGGCCGCGTTGGCATACCAGGCCTCGTGCAGTTCGTCGATGTCCACCGTGCCGCCGAGTCGTTCATGGCTGACCCGCCAGTCGTGCAGGGCCTCGAACGCCGCGTGGTCCATGAAGTCGACCATCAGGTCGACGTCGACCTGCGTGCCCGGCGGAATGGCCTGCAGCGCCGCCGAGAGCTGCGGGATGCCGACGAAGGTCATCGAGCCGCCGATGCGCACGTGGTACTTGCCCTCGGTGCCCTCGACCTGCACGTTGGTGTACGAGAGCCGACGCAGCAGCAGCAGCACGGCGAGTGCCAGCCCGAGGCCGATCCCGGGCAGCAGGCCCAGCACGATGACGCCCCCGACGGTCACGAAGTACACCAGCGCCTCGCCGAAGGTGAGCAGCCGGCGAATGTGGTGGGCGTTGACGAGCCGGATGCCGACGTGCACGAGCAGGCCCGCCAGGACGCACAGCGGGATGAGCTCGATGCCCCAGCCGAGGAACAGCACGAACAGCAGGATCCAGATGCTGTGCAGGATGGCGGAGAGCTGCGTCTGCCCGCCCGCCTGGATGTTGGCCGACGACCGGACGATGACGCCGGTGACCGGCAGCCCGCCGAGCAGGCCCGACACGGTGTTGGCGAGGCCCTGCCCCACCAGTTCGCGATCGAGATTGGCGCGGGGCCCCGTGTGCAGCTTGTCGGTGGCCACCGCGCACAACAGCGATTCCACGCTCGCGACCGCGGCGATCGTGATGCCGCCCACCAGCACCGCGACCAGCAGGTCCGCCCCCGGCCACACCGCAAACTGAAATCCGGCCCCAAACCCGCCCTGAAGATTGATACGCTCGACATCGAGGCCCAGCAGGACGGACGCGCCGGTGGCCGTCATGACGGCCACCAGCGAGGCCGGCACCGCCGACAGCGGGCGCGGCACCCACTGCCAGGCCAGCAGCAGGGCGATGGTGGCCAGACCGAGGAACGCGGCGGGCGCGTGCAAGTCGCCCAGCTGCGCCGGCAGGGCCAGCAGGTTCTTGAGGGCCTGACTTTCGGGGGCCCCGCCGAGGATGATGTGCAACTGTGCCAGCGCGATGGTGATGCCGATACCGGCCAGCATGCCGTGCACGACGGCCGGCGACACCGCGAGGCACAAGCGCGCAATCCGCGACAGACCAAGGACGATCTGGATGAGTCCCCCGATCACCACCGCTGCCGCGACGAGGCGCCAGTCGCCGAATTGCTCGACCAGGCCGAAGACGATGGCCGTCAGGCCTGCGGCCGGTCCGGTGACCTGCAACGGAGCGCCGGCGATGAGTCCGGTCACGATGCCGCCGACGATGCCGGCGATGAGGCCGGCCATGATCGGCGCCCCGGACGCCAGGGCGATCCCGAGCGAGAGAGGGATGGCGATCAGGAACACCACGAGGGACGCGAGCACGTCCTGGCGCGGCGCCGAGAAGAGCCCCGGGCGAGCCGCCTGGGGAAAGGCGGGGGGAACGGTGGGGTTCGGCATGAAGGTCCTACTATGAAACCCGTCCGCCCTCGAATCGGTGACGGAAGTGATCGGATTGATGTGATGTTTCAATGATGAACGAGGAAGTCCTTTCTTTTCAGTTCGATGACGTCATCATCGACCTCAGGGCCGGACGCGTCCTGAAGGCCGGTACGCCTGTCGCGCTGGAGCCGAAGGCCTACGATCTGCTGGTCCTCCTGGCCTCGCGGAGTGGCGCGCTGGTCACCCGACAGGAGGTCCTCGACCGTGTCTGGGCCGGCGTCTACGTCACCGACAACGCCGTCGCCAGGGTCATCGCCCAGGTCCGCCGCGTGCTCGGCGACTCGGCCCGCGACTCCCGCTACATCGAGACCGTGCCGACGCGCGGCTATCGTCTGATCGTGCCGGTGACCCGGCAGACGGGCCCTGCCGACGCCGCCGAGTCGCCTCAGGGCCGCCCCTCCCCTGCGCCCACGCCGACCGACCCGCTCGCCGAGGCCGTGCCGATGATCGAGCGCGTGCGGCTCGACCCGACGGCCGAGACGCCCGTGCCCGCCGCCACCGCCCACCCCTTCTGGGCGGCCGGGCTCGCCGCGCTGGCCCTGGTGTCCATCTTCCTGGCGTGGCGATCCCAGGCCACCTCACCCAGGCCCGCCGCCGCGCCGGTCGTCGGTGTGCGCACCCAGGTGACCTCGTCACCGGCGCTCGACGCCTTCCCCGCGTGGTCGCCGGACGGGCGGGCCATCGCCTATGCCAGTGATCGCGGGGGCCGCTTCGAGATCTTCGTGCGCGACCTGGCCGCCGGCGGCGACCGCCTGGCGCTGACCAGTGACGGGCAGCACAACGTGCATCCGGCCTGGTCGCCGGATGGGTCACGCCTGGCCTACCATTCGTCCGGCCGCGGCGGCATCTGGGTGATGGCGCGATCGGGCGGCCCGCCGACCCAGATCAGCCGCTTCGGGTCGCGTCCCGCGTGGTCGCCCGATGGCACCCGCATCGCCTTCCAGGGCGCGCCGTACACGGAGCCGAGCGCCACCGCGTTCGAGACCTTCGGCCCCTCGAGTCTGTGGGTCGTCGAGGCCGGTGGCGGCACGCCGCGCCGGGCCACGCAGGGCTGGCGCCCCGAAGGCAGTCACGTCAGGCCGACGTGGTTCCCGGACGGACGCCGGCTGTTCTTTGCGAGCCAGCGCCTCGACACGACGGTCTTCTGGAGCGTCGACCTGGACAGCGGCGCGCTGACGCAGGTGCTGGACGCCGGCGCGCGCGCCCTCGACGCGGTGATGGCGCCCGATGGCCGCGCCGTCTACTACGTGCGGATGGACGACCACTTCGACTTGTGGACGTTGCCCCTGACGTCTCGCGGGGCGGCGGCAGGCGCGCCGCAACTGCTCCTGCCACCGAGCGAACTCGACGTGCGCCACGTGGCCGTCCACCCGAGGGGCGACCAGGTGGCCTACGTCGCGATGGCGACGCTCGGCGGCCTGCGCAGCCTGCCCCTGCACCGCGATGGTGTGCCGTCTGGTCCGTCGATCAGCGTCGCGGCCGATGCCGTGCGCAGTGCCCGGCGCCCGTCGTTCAGCCCCGACGGCGCACGAGTGGCCTTCGAGCGGCAGACGGCGGGGGCTCCGCCGAGCGTCTGGCTGCTCGACCTCGCACGCGGCAGCCTGTCCTCCCTGCTCAAGGGGCCACTGGACGCACGCGACCCGGCCTGGAGTCGTGACGGCCAGCACGTGTACTTCGAAACGGGCGAGGGCGAAGCCGTCGCCCTTCGCGCGCTGCGGATCGCCGATGGCCAGGTCGAGGACGTCGCGCGCCTGGTCGATGGCGACCACACGCTGCTGCGCCCGCGCGTCTCTCCGGATCGGACCCGTTTGGCCTACACGCGCTCCGCGGAAGGACAGCTCGAGGTCTGGGTGCGGACGATCGCCGGTGGCCAGGACACCCGCGTCGCACGCCTCGGTGACGGCGCGGCGTTCCCCACCTGGTCGCCCGACGGGCGG
The DNA here is from genome assembly GCF_022842525.1 of Luteitalea sp. Taxonomy (NCBI): domain Bacteria; kingdom Pseudomonadati; phylum Acidobacteriota; class Vicinamibacteria; order Vicinamibacterales; family Vicinamibacteraceae; genus Luteitalea; species Luteitalea sp. Next base: position 1,730 of record NZ_JALHPM010000080.1, on the reverse strand, counting down.
CAGCTGGCCCTCGACGTCTGGAAGGATGGACACGCGCAGGTGTACGTGGCCGACCTGGCCAGCGGCACCCTGGCGCAGGTCTCTCGTGACGTCGACCAGGCCTGGGTCCGGAGCTGGTCGCCCGATGGCACCCGGCTCGCGTTCGCCGGCGCCCGCGATGGACGCTGGAATGTGTGGTCGGTCGCGCGCGACGGCGCAGACCTCCGGCAGTTGACGACGTATGGCGAACAGCACAACTACGTGCGCAATCCCGAGTGGTCGCCGCAGGGCGACCGCCTCGTCTACGAGTTCGCCAGCTTCTCGGGCAACGTCTGGACGGTGAGCGTGCGCTGACGCGCGCGCCTCACGGCGTCCCCGCGAGGTCGCGCAGGATGCGCGGCGTCACGAACCAGTCGAGGCGCGCCGGCCCGCGCGTCCCGAGCCCCTGACTGGTGAGGCGCATGGCCGCGCCCTTGCGGAACTCGAGCGGCCCCTGCAAGTGCAACAGCAGGGCGGCCAGTTCCGCCAGCATGGGTTCATGGCCGACCAGTACCACGGTGCCCGTCGGCGCCAGCGCCCGCAGCGCCGTCACCGTGGCGCCTGGCCGCGTGTCGGGTCGCAACGCCGGGAACAACTGGACCCGGGGCGACGGCGACATCGCCTTGCCGAGGATCTCGGCCGTCTGAAACGCCCGCGTCAGTGGGCTGGACAGCAGCAAGTCGGCCGACGGCGCGAGGCGCGCCAGCCCGCGCGCCGACCGCTTCCACTTGCGCACGCCCTCACGACTCAACGGCCGCTCTGCATCGTCGGGCCAGGCCGCGCCGCGGTCCTCCGCGATCGCGTGACGTACCAGCAGGAGGGCGAACTCAGCGGGCATGGTGCGCCTTCCGGCTCCGAGGGGGCGCGGGCGGCCGCACCCTCGGCACGAGCACGGCGAGGGTCGTGTCGATGACGCGCAGCAGGGCCTGACGCGAGCGGAGGTAGCGGCCGTGCAGGGCCTGCGACTCGCGCTCCAGTTCGGCAATCGCCGCGGCGGCCGCGTGTTGCAGCGCCTCGCCCGGCGCGGCGCCAGGCACCGCCTGCAGCCGGGTCAGCAGCACGTCGAGATCGTGCAGGTGCCCGAGCGCGTCCTGCGCCTGCTTCAGCGTGCGCAAGGGGACGACCAGCCGCGCCAGCCCGGCTTCCGCGGTGATCTCGAGCGCGTAGCGGAGCTGCTTGGCGGCAATCCGCACCTCGTGCAGGGGCCCGGGCTGGTAGCGGATGCCGGTCCGCACGATGTGCGCGCGCAGGGTGCCGGCACGATCGGCGAGGCGGCGCGCCAGCGCGTCACGCCAGGTCTGATCGTCGGACGCCGCCCGCACCGCCGCGAAGCGCTCGAGGTCGCGGACCAGGGTGCGGCGACGGTCGGCGGACAGGGCCGTGCGAAGCGCCCGGACGGGCTCGCGGCGCTGCCCGTCGAGATGTCGTTGCCAGGCGGTCCGCAGGCGCTGCGCGTCCGGCGTCTCGAGCGGCAGCGCCGCGACCATGCCCAGGGCGACGTCGAGTTCGCGGACGGGGCCGAGTGCCCGGGTCATGTCACGCAGGGCCCGGCGCAGCGGCTTGAGCGTGATGTCGTCCAGCCCCCGGCCCAGCACCGGGACCACTTCCCGGAGGCGTCGGGAGGCCACGCGCGCCTGATGGACGGCCTCGACCGTGCCCTCGCGGGCGGGCCCGGCGTGCACGCGCAGGGCCTCGAGGCGGCGCTCGACTAG
>NZ_JALHPM010000079.1:19920-29312 GCF_022842525.1 Luteitalea sp. | reverse complement strand
GACGGACAACCGTCGCGAACATCTAGATGAACGCGGGTTGCGCCGTAATTCTTTCTGGCGTGGGACACCTGCGGCGAGCTACCGGGCTGTGGAGTGCGTCGGTCCGTCCCCTCGCTGCCTGATGGCAAGCCTCCACGCCATGTCGCCGTCGCGAGCGAGGCGGCGGCAACCAACGACGGCAGATGTTCAACGAACGTCTCAGCTTATGCGGATCATCTCGTCACCGAGGCTTAAACAACTCCGCGGCGACAGCTGGAGTTCCCGCAAGAGTAGTCGAGGCGCGCAGAGAGTGAGGCGTCACCGCATGAGTGCCGCCGCACGCCGATATGCGGCTCGGACGGCTGAGAGTGATTTGCCCACTCTGCCAGCGATCTCCTCGTCACTGAAGCCCATCCTTTTCCAGAGGAACACAAGCCGATCTTCCTTCGGCAAACGTCGCCAACGGCCCGCGAGTTCCCGCAAGCTGCGCCCCTCCCGACGGTGCTCTTCGCTTGCCATCACACGTTGCCCCAACGGTGCTGCGCGGCCGACTGACCAGCGGCCACGGGAGGCGTCGCACGTGACAACGCGTTGCGTTCGTCACCGGCGGCGGCGAAAAGCTTATGGGCTTCGGCGAATTGCGACTCGGCCTGGGGCCATGCCCGCAGCCAGGCAAGGCGGTCGTCCTCCTTGAGGAGCTGGTGTGGGTCGGGCGCTGATTGAGCGCCGGCGGGAGCAGCGACGACGACAGAGATTGCAACGGCCAAGAGAGCTCGCATGGCACGTACTCCTGAAGTGTTGCCGAATGGTGTCGGCCGTTGAGCCACGAACCAGGAGCAAGCGAGGCGCGGAAGACTGCGCCCTGCCTACACGAATGGGGACCGGCTTGAGGCCTCAGCGGAGCAAGGACTGTTCTCGGGGATTCCGCGGGGAACAGACCGCTTTGGCCATCTTGAAATGGCGCGGGCACCGGCGCGCGAGTAGACATGGCGTGTGGATGGGAACCAAGTACTCAGGAAGAGCTTGGCGCACATGCCCACGCCGCCGTGTTTGCGGTCGCCGTTCTACAGGCTGTGAGGCTGCTGTTGCGGCCGCACGACCCCGCGCGTCATCAACGGGCGCTCGGTATGACGGCGAGTACTCCATCACCACCGGCTGGTGCAATCGCTCCCTGGAAGCCGTCGCATTCTTCCGACGTTTCGAAGGCTGAGAGTCAACCGGTTCGACTCGCGCCGCCTCCACCATTCGTCCAGAGTTGTCCGTAGGCGTCCATGGCAATCCATGGACGTCCGGCTCAGCCTCACGACATCCTCAACAATTCACGTACTGTTCGCCGCTCGGCGGCGCGGCTGGCTCCCAGCGTCGGCTTCCTATCAGTGCGAGATGGGGGTGCTTCTGGGGGTACGCCCCATTGGGCGTATCGATGCCCTGGGGGTATCGACAGCCGACCCGTACCACTCCCCGCGACCGCGCCACTCGGCTCAATATCGGCCCTTACCTACCAGAACTCGCGAGCGAGGCGAATCCTTACGGTCGGCACGCCTCACGCGCGCGTGGGACCGTCTGAATACTGGTGGCGTAGGGCTCCCCAGGCTTTCACCGGCGCTTGCTGAGCTGAGCTTGAAGAGTTCGTTTCGCTCCGCCGTGGTCAGCATCGTGCGGGCGCCGTGCGGTCGGCGCGGATGCGGTCCACCCGCTACCGCGGTGGACTCGTTAGGTCGAAGTCGCGGGCCACTGCCTCCACGCTCTGGCCTTCCTCGAGCAGTAGGCGGCAGGCCTGGGCTCTCTCTAGCTCAGCTCAGCCTGAATCCGCGCAACCGCAGCCATCACGTCACCGAGGCAGCACACACCGCGCGGATTCCTGATCTCGCACGCGCAGCGGCCCGCGCTGATGTGTTCACGAATCCGTTCGACTGCGCCCGACGTTCCGGCAGACTCGAACTCGGCGCGGATCGACGCATCGGACTCGCCGAAGCAGTAGCAGATCTGGCGATCGCCGAACGCGCATTTCTGCCAGACCGGGACGCGCAGATCCGCGGTGGTGAACCGAGAGCCCTCGTCGTCGAAGTACACGACATCGCATGCGACATCCGGGCAGAAGGCATAGTCGCGCCCGCTCAATCGCTGCAGCGCCGCTTCGCTCAATAGCGCCTGAACCGTGCGTCGTCCGACGGGTTTGCCGGACCACCCAGTCTTCGGGCACTTCATCGCAGTCGAGCGTTCCGCCGATCCCCTGCAGCAATTCGCCATGGTCTCAGTAGGTGGGACGCGAAGCGAGCTGGTTGAGGGCCGCCCTCAATTCAGCTTCTTCGACGCCGCCGATGAACTCACGCACTTTTGTGCCATCCGCGCGGAGAAGCACGATGTGTGGCGTGGACGTGAACCCGAACCGCGCCTTGGCGTCGCTCGTGCGGGGTTCACCCACGTGGAGGTACAGGAAGTCGACCCGGCCTGCGAACTGCTTCTCGAGCCCATGCACGATGGGCATCGCCTTTCGGCAGCCAAGTCAACGTGGGTGAAAGAACTCCACGAGTTGCGGACGACCGGACCTGCCGACCCGTGCGGGATCACTGGGCGTGTATTCGTCCGGAGTTGCGGGTGTCTGACTGCGCGCGATGCCAGGCACCAGGAGCGCCGCTGCGCCGAGCAGAGAACGTCTCGTCATCGTCATCGGAACAACTCCTTGAGCATCGCGATCAGATGAGGCTCTATTGTGGGCCACACGGCTGCGGCGCCGAGTGCCGCGGTAGCGACGGCCATCATGGTGAGGGTGGAACGATTCGGCCTCTTCCCCGTCCGGCGCGTGTCCGCGAACACCCACAGCCAGGCAGCGCCCACCAAAACGGTGGCGAGGTAGAGCGCGCCCCAGAACGCCTGGGCGAAGACCGCCAGCACGCCGCCGGACGACGCGAGCACGACCGCCGGCAAGGCGAACGGCAGCACGCAGCACACACCACAGGCGACCGCCCCGACGGCCACGGTCGCGGCCGCCGCCGACGCGGCGCCTTCTGGCGACGGCGTGAGGACAACCAGGCGCCTACGCCCGCTCACGGTGACTCCTTCTCAGGATGATCGTGGTCCGAAGACAATGATCGCGGCACCCGCCAGCGCGATACCTGCCCCGACCAGATCCCATCGATCCGGTCTTGCGCCCTCGACTGCCCACAACCACACGAGCGCCGCGGTGATGTAGACGCTGCCGTACGCGGCGTACGCTCGCCCGGCGTGGCTGCTGTCGACGAGGGTCAGCAGCCACGCGAACAGGGCGAGCGAGACCATGCCTGGCACCAGCCACCAGCCCGAGTGCTGGCTGCGCAACCACGCCCAGAAGGAGAAGCAGCCGGCGATCTCGGCAAACGCCGCCAGCACGTACACCAGTGTGGTCCGCATGCGCCATTGTCCGTGTCATGGACGCTGGCCCGTCAACTCGGCCAGCAAGTCGGGCACCGCGTCGGCGGCGGCAGGCGGTGCGGTGACGAGCAGGCGCACTTCGTCTGCGTCCTCGTGCAGTTCAAATTGCAGGAAGGCGCAGCAACTGCGCTCCTGCTCCACGAGCCGTCGGACGCGTGACGCCGCCTCCGGCGCATAGCGCAAGTCGAGGATGAGTCCTCGACGCTCGACATGCCGGAGGGCGTCCCGGCTCAACACGGCGATCTCGGCGAGCCTGGTGCGGTAGTCAGACGATGACAACGTGCAGGCAATGGGAATGTCGCTGGCCATTCGAAGCTCCTGGACGTACGCTACAACCTCAAGTCACTTGAGGTTCAAGTCCTTTCCGCGAGCCATGAGAATCGGCACTCTTTCTGAACGAACGGGGACCAATGTCCCGACCATCCGCTACTACGAGTCCATCGGCCTCCTCCCCCGAGCCGCCCGGCAGGAAGGTGGCCAGCGCGTCTACGGCGAAGGCGACGTCGAACGCCTGACGTTCATCCGGCGCTGTCGCGACTTCGGCTTTTCTGTCGCGCAGGTCCGCTCGCTGGAGGCCCTTGGACGTGACCGGTCCCGGTCATGCCTGGAACTGCGCGAACTGGCCGCGACCCACGTATCGGATGTCCGGGCGCGCATTCGCGAGCTTGAAGGCCTGGCAAGCAGCCTCGAATCGTTCGTGGAGACCTGTGACGCGACGTGTTCGGGTGGTGCCGGGCCGGACTGCACCATCCTCGAGGACCTGGGCAAGCAGCCGCGTCAATGCCGCTGCGAGACGGCGCCGACCAGCCAGTGAGGCTCGACGAAGAACGCTACGATCGCAGACGGTCGACAGCCGCAGGCGCGTCCTGCCTCGAGAGGATGCGCGGGTGTCAGAGGGAGCGCAGAAAGGATAAGACTCGCGCCTTCTCGTCCGGCGAGAGCTGGGCGAAACCACGGACGGCCAGTTCCCCCTCGCCTCGATGACCACGGACCGCATCTTCGACCGTCGCCGCGCGTCCGTCGTGCAAGAGCGGACGCCGCAGTCGCAGTCCCCACAATGCTGGTGTCCGGATCTCCTCAGGTAGCGCCGCGCCCTGCGCGATGCCATCACCGGTGCCGACGTCGTGAAGCAGCAGATCCGAGAACAGCGGCACCGTCACGCGATTGAACAGCGGATTGGCGCTCGGTCCCGTGCTGAGTGCAGGCGTGTGGCACGTGGCGCAACCGATGGCGATGAACAGCCGCTCGCCGTCACGCTCGATCTCGCCAACTGCGCCGCGGCCGGCCGGGGCGAGGAACTTCATGAACGCCTCGAAGTTGTCGATGCCTCGGCGTCCGGTGCCGGGCTCGCGCACGTCTTCCGGTTCGGGCCGCGGATCGCAGCGGCGGAACTGCTCCGCCGTGATGCCATGCGCCGACTCGACGCCGAATACATCATTGGTGATGCCCATCTCGTTCCGATACGCGTCGGCTCCGAACGTGAGCAGCGTGGCATGCTGCGCCTTCCATCCGAAACGGCCGACGCGCGGTTCTCCGGTGGCAACGTCCCGCACGATCGCCGCGCGGCCCGACACGCCGTCGCCGTTGCGATCGAGGGGATCCTCGAGTGCGCGGATGGTCTCATCGGGAATGGCCTCGACCAGCCCGGCACCGAACAGCGGGATCGGCGCGCGCCGCGCCACCACCGTCACATCGTCCGGAATCATCGGCTGGCACCCATGCGTGGGTACCGAGAACAGGTGCATCAACGTGTCGCCTTCCGCGTTGAGACCACGGAACCGGCCGTCGGGATCGCGGTAACCGACGCGCGTCTCGAGCATCACGCCGCCGCCACCGATGGCCGGCACGTTGTGGCACACCGCGCAGCTCGAGCCGTTGAACGCCGGGCCAAGCCCCTCTTCCGCCGTCTCGACTTCCATGAAGTCATCGAGACCGAGCCGGAACTCCTCGAACTCCACGGGCGTCAACCCCGGCAGTGGTGCGCCGGCACCGGACTGCACCTGCGCGGTCACCCGCACGGCGATCGAGGCGACGGTTCCAGTCAACGCTCCGCAGACCACCCAGGCAGCGACATCGCGCCACGTCATGGCGTCGAGCGACCGTCGGCCTCGCGCACGATCAATTCGCCCCTCATGAAATTGTGGCCGGCGCCGCACATCCGACTGCACTCGAATCGGTAGCGTCCGGGCTCCTGCAGGCGCACCACCACCACCGCCTCGCCTTTGCCCCGCTTCGGAATGGCGATGTTCACGTCGCCGCCGACGACGCGAAATCCGTGCGTCGTATCGTCGCTCTTGAGCCTGAACTCGACCTCCTCGCCGGCAACGATCGTGATGCGTGAGGGAAAGAACACGAAACGCTCCGCGCTAATCCGGACGACGCGCCGGGCCGGAGCGCTCGGCGTCGGCTGCTCAGACGGCAGTGGCGGCGGGGTCTGGCCCATCGAGGTGACGACAAGACACAGGATGCACACGACATGACGGAACGCCATCAGAACCACCATCCCAAGCCGATATTGACGCTGTTCGGTCCACGCACGACGCTGCTCTGGTTGCGGGTCCACACGTAATCCGCCTTCACCGCGATGTCGGGATCCGGGTAGTAGGTGATGCCCACGATCCACGCATCGCGATCGAACTGCTTCAGCGGCAGGTAGCCGTCCGGCATGCGGAACTGCGTGTCGAAGTTCTCGTAGCGGACGAACGTGACGAGGTCACGCGGCGCGCCCCGATCCCACACGCGGTAGGCCGCTTCGCCGTACCACCCGCGCAGGGTGCTGGCGATGTTGGGCGACACCCCGGTGAGCCGTTGAATCGCCTCGTTGAGGGGGCCGGCATCGCCGATGCCCACCTGCGCGAACTGGGCACGCGCCTCGAATGGACCGCGCTGGTAACGCGCATCGACCTCCAGCACGCGCACCGTGGTATCGAGGCGGGCGGCCGCAAAGGACGACTCGCCGGTCCAGATGCTCGCGCCCACGGTGAGATCGCGGATGCCGACGTATTCGCCGCGGGCCGTGAAGGCCAGGTTCCTGACGTTGGCCTCTGCGCCCTTCTGTTGCCCTTCGCGAATGCCGTCCTCGGCCGTGAACTCCAGCGCATCGAGTGGCGCCATGGCATACGCGCGGTATCGGAAGCCGTTCCCGACTTCACCGTGCACACCAAAGCCGACGTCGAACCACGTCGTCGGCACAATCACCGTGTCCACGAACGGACGCTCGACGCCGTTGAAGACCGGTGGCTCGTGCCGCTCGTTGATGATGCCGACCGGCACCAGGAGCATGCCGGCACGCACGTTGAAGGAACGGCTGAGGAGGAAGTCGATATACGCCTGTTCGAGTTCCAACTCCCCCGCCCCCTCCAAGCCTGTGACGAGGGCGTGTTCGACTTCGAGCTCGCCGACAAAGCGCAGGCGCGACGTGAAGCTGTGGTTGAACAGCAGCACGAACCGATGGAAGTCGAGGACCGGGTCCTTGCCTTCCTCGTGGTTGAAGTGGAAGTCCATGTAGCCCGAGATCGGGCCCGTCTGCGGACGGTCGTCGGCCGGCTGAGACGGCTGGGCCAGCGCGGGCGGGACAGTGCCGCACAGCAACAATCCGAGCAGGACACCCCAGATTACCGGATTTACGCCGCCGAGTATTTGAGCCATGTAAACTTTAGTTTTGAATAATCAAAACAGGCACAGCATGCTACGACACAGCCGGGCTGTCAACGCCGTTCTGCCGTAAGCGCAGCCGGAGGCGTCCTGGGCGACCGAACTGCACCTCGCGCGCGGCCACTGGATGTTCACAGCTCCGGGAGGCCACGCATCGGCGTGCTAATCTTGCCGTCGTGCGCCGATTCGGGCAGGTCATCCTCGTGCTCCTGCTTGCGCTCGGCGTGTCCGACGCCGCCAGCCTGCTGGTGCCCGAGCCCTGCGCAGCAGCGGAGCGCTCGAGTGACACCGGCAGCTGCCCTCCGACGTGTGTCACCTGCGGGTGCTGTCATCAGGCCGTCGACCTGGCGATAGTCATGCCGCTGCTGGTCTCGCCCAGGCCTGCGGTCGAGACCACCGAGCCGCTGGCCTCGCTCTCGGACCACGAGCCCCGCGACATCCTGCACGTGCCCAGGCGCGACGCCTGACCCGTCCTCTCGCCCTTCACCTGATTCGTTGACGCCCCGCAACGGGGTCTGAGTACTGTCATGCGCCGACTGTTGTCCGCGGCGCTGTGCGTGGCGTGCTGCCTGTGTACGGCAGCGGCCACGGCGCAGCCCACCTCGCTTGCCTTGCCCGACGTGATTGCGCGCGCACGCACTGACGCCCCAGACGTCGTGGTGGCATCGCTGACGCTCGAGGAGGCACGCGGTCGCCTCGTCGGCGCCGGTCGACGGCTGCAGACCAATCCCGACCTGGACACCGCGCTCGGTCGCCGCGATGGCGAGGACGGCGTCCAGACTGATTTCCAGATCGGCATCGAGCAGATGTTCCAGCCGTCAGCGCGCCGCGACGCACGTATCGAGGGTGCCGAGGCGGCACTCGCGCAGGCCCGCGCCGACATCGAGGAGACGCGCCGCCAGACCATTACCGCCGCCGTCGAGGCGTTCTATCGCGCCGTGTACGCCGGTGATCGGCTGCGCCTCCTCGAGGCGAACGTGACGCTGGCGGAAACCGTGCTGGCCGTCGCGGAACGACGGTTCGCCGCCGGCGACGTGGCCGCGCTCGACGTCAACCTGGCACGCACGGCGCTGTGGCGCACCCGGGCGGACGTGGCGGCGGCCGACGCGGACGCGACGATTGCGCGCGGTCAACTGCAGCGCATTCTCGGACTCGACGGCCCCGTGATCGTGGACGGCTCGCTCTCCGGGGCACTGGCCGATCACGCTCCCCTCGAATCCCGGCTGGCGACCATCGACACGCGCCCCGACCTCCAGGCGCTCGACGCCAGCGTGCGCGAGGCGGACGCCGAGGCGCGCTTGGGCGAGAGCCTGACGCGACCGGAGTACGGCGTGGGTGCGCGTTACTCACGCGAGGAGAGCGACCACATCGTCATGGGTACCTTCACCATCAGCCTGCCGTTGGCCAACAAGGGGCAAGACGTCACGATCACCGGACGTGGGCGTGCCGCGCGTCTCCGCGCCACCCTCGAGGCCGTCCGCCGGCGAGCACGCATCGAGGTCGCCGCTGCGCACGCCGCATACGAGCGCCGCCTCGCCGCGCTCGGCATGCTGGAACGGGACGTCGTCTCGACGCTCGATGACACGCTCGGCCTGGCCACGCGCAGCTTCGATGTCGGCCAGATCGGCGTCGCTGACGTGCTGGTGATGCGTCGCGAGGTCCTGGATGCCCGAGCCCAGTATCTGGACACGGTGCTCTCGACGGTTCTTGCCCGTGTTGCCCTGGATAGCGCCTCCGGAGTGCTCCGATGAAAATGCATACCGTCCTCGTGGCGGTCACGCTGGCTGGCCTGGCGACGGCGTGCGGCCGCGATGCGACCCCACCCGTGGCAGAGGCACCCAAGGCCCCTGCCGCCGACAGAGAGAACCAGCCTCACGACGACGCGACCGACACCGTCGAAGTCGACGAGAGCATGCTCCGCGACCTGCGAATCACCACGCAGACGGTGGAGTCCCGCACGGCCGCCGAGCGCCTCTCGCTCCTGGGCGAACTCGCCGTGGATCAGCGGCACTATGCCGAGGTGGGCGCGCCCGTGGTCGCCCGAGTCCTGCGAGTGCTGGCGTTCGAAGGTGACATGGTGCGTCGCGGCGGCGTCCTGGCGGAATTGACCAGCCCGGACCTCGGGCGGGCCCGTGCCGAGTACCAGTCCGCGCAAGCTCGCGCAGCGCTGGCGCGCACCGCGCTCGATCGGGTGCGCGGTCTGGCGGCTGAACGCATCGCCCCGGCGCGGCAGGTACAGGAGGCCGAGGCGGAACTCGGGGCCGCCGAGGCTGCCGTGCGATCGGCGCGTGCATCCGTCACGACGTTCGGCGCGGACCTGGCCGAGACTGAGACGTCGGTGGGCTCGA
>NZ_JALHPM010000079.1:0-19910 GCF_022842525.1 Luteitalea sp. | reverse complement strand
GCCGTGATCCAGCAAACGGCTGTCGTCGGCCAGATGCTCTCGCCAGAGACGCCCGCCTTTCACATCGGTGACCTGTCACGCCTGTGGTTGACGGTGCATGCGTTCGAGCGCGACGCGGTGCGCATCACGCCTGGCACTTCCGCCCGCATCGCACTGACCGCCCTGCCGGGTCAGGACGTCGCCGGAACCGTGAGCCTCGTCGGTCGCCACGTCGAGCCAGAGTCACGGACCGTCGACGTCCGGATCGACGTGCGCAATCCCCAAGGCGTGCTCCGTCCGGGCATGACTGCCACCGCCGCCGTACCCGTGGGTGATGCGACTGGCGAGGTGCTGGCGGTCCCGGTCACCGCCGTCCAGCGCGTGCGCGACGCCTGGTGTGTGTTCCTGCCGCAGAGTCCAGGTCATTTCACGATTCGCCGAATCGGGCGCGGCCGCGACCTCGGAGGCGAGATCGAGGTGCTCTCCGGGTTGTCCGCGGGTGACACCGTGGTGGTCGAGGGCGCGTTCCTCCTCAAGGCGCAGGCCGAGAAGGGCACTGCGGGTCATGACGACCACTGAGCCATGATCCGCAGACTCATCGACGGAAGTTTTCGTACGCCGCTGCTGGCGATCCTGCTCGTTGGGGCCAGTAGCGCCATCGGCGCGGTCTGGCTTCAGGATCTGAGACGGGACGTCTTCCCGGACCTGTCAGCGCCGATCTTCAACGTGATCACGCAGAACGCGTCCATGGGCGCCGAGGAACTCGAAACCGCGATCGCCATCCCGATGGAAGTGGCCCTGGCCGGGTTGCCCGACGTCCGGCGCGTGCGTTCCGTCTCGCAACTCGGCGTGGCGCAGGTCACGGTCGAGTTCGAGCCTGACGCGGACTACTACCGTTCGCGGCAATTCGTGGCCGAGCGCGTCGCGCAGGTGTCAGGACAGCTGCCACCGGGGACCGAGCCGCCGCTCATTTCCAGTCTCACCGGACGTCTGAACGAGATCTTCGAGTTCACGCTCGAAGCGTCGCCGGGCGCGGCAGACCTGATGACCCTCCGGGATCTCGCAGAGTTCGAGGTCAACAACCGCTTGGTCGCGGTGCCGGGGGTGGCCGCAGTGGAGCGGCTCGGCGGCTACCTCCGGCAGTACCAGGTGCTGCTCGACCCCGAGCGTTTGTCAGCGAGGCGCATCACCCTGGACGAGGTGCGCCACGCGGTCGAGGAAGCGAATCTGAACGCATCCGGTGGAGTCGTCGCGCAGGGGGCCATCGAGTGGACCGTACGTGCACTTGGTCGCGCGCAGAGCATCGACGACTTGCGCGGCACCGTCGTCGCCGTTCGAGGGGACGTGCCGGTGCTGCTGAACGACGTGGCCGACGTGCGAGAGGGTCCTGCCGTGCGCCGTGGTATCGCGCACAGGCTCAAAGGTGAAGTCGTCAGCGCACGTGTCATCAAGCAGTTCGGCGCCGACACGGTACAGGTCGCCGCCGGCATTCGGCAGGCGATCGAGGACATCCGTCGCGCGTTGCCCAAGGGCGTGCAGTTGCGTGTGGTCTACGACCAGTCGCAGCTGGTGGATGCCGCGCTCGGCGGAGTGGGGCGCGCCGTCGCGCTCGGTGGTGTGTTCGTGGTGATCGTCATTCTCGTGCTGCTCGGCAACTGGCGGGCCGCGCTGCTGGTCACGTGCACCATCCCCGTGTCGATTGCGCTCGCCGGCCTGCTGCTCAAGCCGCTCGGGGTCGGCCTCAACACGATGACCATGGGAGGACTCGCCATCGCCGTGGGCCTGCTGGTCGATGCGGCTATCATCATGGTCGAGAACATTCTGCACCGCGTACAGCACGGCGGCGACGCGCAGGATCGTCGCGACCGCGCCAGGGCCGCAGCGCTCGAAGTGGCCACGCCAATCGCCTTTGCCACGGCCATCGTGATCGTCGTGTTCCTGCCGCTGTTCGGGATGAGCGGTATCGAGGGTCGCATGTACCAGCCGCTGGCTGGGGCGGTGATGGCCGCGATGTTTGCCGCGTTGATCCTCGCCGTCACGGTCGTGCCTGTCGTCGCGAGCCGCGTGTTGAGGCCCACCCACCGCGAGCACGAGGACGTGCCAGTGCTCCGGGTCCTAAAGCGGTGGTATGCGCCGGCGCTGGACTGGACGCTGCGCCGGCCGCTGATCGTCGCGGCCGTGACGCTCGCGATCCTGCTGCCAACCGCGCTGCTCGGCCTCCGTCTCGGCAGCGACTTCATGCCTGAACTCGATGAGGGCGCCTTCCTGCTGCAGACCGTGCTTCCCGCCGAGGCCTCTCTGGAGGAGGTCGATCGATTGAACCATCAAGTAGAGGACCGACTGCGGCAGGTACCAGAAGTGGAAGACGTGGTCCGCCGCACCGGCCGGGCGGAGCGCACCGAGGATCCGATGCCGCACACGATCTCCGACGTGCTCGTCGTGTTGCGGTCCGCACGCGCGCGCCCGCTCGATGCCATCGAAGCGGACATGCGCGAGCGGTTGGAGCCGCTGCCCGGCGTCGCCGTCCTGTTCACGACTCCGCTGGGTATGCGCATCGACGAGGGCCTTGGAGGCACGCCAGCGGATGTGTCCGTGCGGATCTTCGGTCCGGATCTCGACCAACTCGCGCGGCTGGCAGAGCGGGCCGAACAGGCGATCGGCGATGTCCAAGGGCTGACCGACCTGCGGGCCGAACAGCTCACGGGCCTGCCCCAGTTGCAGATCGCCATCAAGAGAGACGCGGCTGCACGCGTGGGACTGGCGCCCGGTGACATCGTCCGTGCTGTCCGGACGGCGCTGGTTGGTGAGGAGGCCTCCGAGATCTGGATCGGACAGCGGCGGTTCGATCTGATTCTGAAGCTGCGCGACGATCGGCGCTCGCTCGATGCCATACGCACGCTCCTCATCGATGGCCACGACAACTCGCGCGTCCCCTTGGCCCAGGTGGCCGAGATCGCGCAGACGTTCGGTCCGGCCGCGATTCGCCGAGAGGCCGGCACGCGACGGATCGCCGTCGAGGGGTCGGTGTCGGGCCGCGATCTTGCCGGTGTCGCCACCGACGTACGTGCTCGGCTGGATTCGAGACTGCAGCTGCCGGCGGGTTACTTCTTCGATCTCGGCGGTCGCGTCGAAAGCCAGGACCGATCCGCGCGCGCATTGCGACTGGCGATTGCCACGGCACTGTTCGGCGTGTTCGTCCTTCTGCTGGTCGCCCTCGATTCAGCCGTCGAGGCCGGCCTCATTCTCGTGACCGTGCCCTGCGCCTTCGTCGGCGGCATCCTCGCGCTCGCCATCGCCGGTGAGACATGGAACGTCTCCTCACTGGTGGGCCTGATCGGCTTGTTTGGCATCGCCGTGCAGAACAGTCTGGTGCTCGTGACGCAGACGCGTGGGCTCATCGCTGATGGGCTGCCACTACATGACGCCGTTCGGGAAGCGAGCATCGGCCGGGTGCGGCCGAAGCTCATGACCGCCGGCACCGCGACCCTGGGGCTGTTGCCTCTCCTCGTGCTCTCGCTCCACGGCACCGAGATCGAGCGGCCCCTGGCCATCGTGATGATCGGCGGTCTTGTGACCTCGACGCTGTTCACGTTGCTCGTGCTGCCGACGTTCTACATGCACGTGCACGGCTGGCTCACACGTCAAGCTCCAGAGCCGCCCCTTGATGGAGGTCGCGTGTGAGACACGTGCGAATCGAACTGCCGCTTCTGCTGCCGGAGATTCCCGACGCGCGCGACGCGTGTGTGCGACGGCTGCAAGAGCTGCTGACTCTCCGACGCGGGATTACGAGAACGCACGTCGTTGACGACGGCGACACACCGTCGCTGTGCCTGCACTACGACCCTGACGTCGTCACGATTGACAGCGTCGAGCGCCTTGCCCGAGCGGCTGGGGCTGAAGTCCGGGAGCGATACGGGCATCGCGTCTGGCCAATTCGTGCCATCGAGGCCGAAGACGCCGGTCGGCGAGTCGAGAACACCGTGATGGCAGTTCACGGCGTGCTGGCAGCGTCTGCAAACCTTGCCGGGCAGATCGTCCGGGTCGAGTTCGAACGTGCGCGCTTTCGGCCCGACGACGTTGAGGATGCTCTCAGCGCAGCTGGACTGGCCACCCTCCCGGAGCCTCATGCGCCGCGCGGCTGGTATGCGAGCCATCGGGAACTCGCCTGGAGCCTCGCGGCTGGCGCGCTACTCGCGATCGGGTTCGCGCTGTCGCGGTCTGGCGTCGCTCCGTCAGCCGTCATCCCGATCTACCTGGGATCGTACGCGTTCGGCGCGTTTGATCTAATCCGACATGCGTTTGGCAGCGTCCGACAAGGTCGCTTCTCCTTTGACATCGACCTGCTCATGCTGCTTGCGGCACTCGGCGCCGCGATGCTCGGCGAATGGGCCGAGGGTGCATTTCTCTTGTTCCTGTTCTCGTTGGCGCATGCGCTCGAGCACTATGCGCTCGGTCGGGCACGCGCATCGATTCGGGCCTTGGCTGACCTCGCGCCACCTGTCGCTCATGTACAAAGAGGCGACCAGTTCGAAGAGGTGCCCGTTGCACGCGTGCAGAGAGGCGATCGTGTGCTTGTTCGCCCAGCGGAACGCGTGCCGGTGGACGGGCGGATTGTGGCCGGGCAGTCCGCGATCAACCAGGCACCGATCACTGGTGAGTCGGTGCCCGTGGACAAGGCCGAAGGCGACGACGTCTTCGCGGGTACGATCAATGGTGAAGGCGCGCTGACCGTCGAAACCACGAAGGCCGCTGGTGATCGCACATTAGACCGTGTCATCAAGCTCGTCGAGGAAGCGCAGACCCAGAAGGCGCCGACGCAAGTCTTCACCGAACGATTCGAGCGGGTATTCGTGCCGGCCGTTCTCATCGCCGCCGTGCTCGTCATCGTCGTGCCGCCGCTGCTCGGCATCTGGGAGTGGTCGACCGGCTTCTATCGCGGGCTCGCCCTCCTCGTGGCGTCATCGCCCTGTGCATTGGCGCTGGGGACGCCAGCCACTGTGCTGGCGGGGATTGCCCAGGCAGCCCGCCGCGGCGTGCTGATCAAGGGAGGCATGCACCTGGAGAATCTGGGCACGGTCAAGGCGATTGCGCTCGACAAGACCGGAACGCTGACGGTGGGTCAACCAGAGGTGACCGACGTGGTTCCTGCGCCGGGCGTGAGCCCCGACGATCTGTTGCGTCTTGCGGCCGCGGTGGAACAGCAATCGCAGCATCCACTGGCGGCCGCGGTCGTGCGCAAAGCGGAGGCCGTGGGGCTCAGGATCGATGTGGCGGACGCGGTCGAGAGTGTCACGGGGCGCGGCATCCGCGCGACTGTCGGCGGCCGTCGGATGGAGATTGGCAATGCGCGATTGTTCACCGACGCCAACGTCCCCATTCCCGAAACGATCCTCCAATCCGTTGCACGCCTCCAGGTTAGCGGCCGCAGCGTCATGCTCGTCCGCTCAGACGAGACCTGGCTGGGTGTGCTCGGACTTGCCGACCGGCCGCGGGAGGGTGTCCGCGCCGTGCTCGACCAGCTGCGGAAGGTTGGCCTCACACGTGTCGTGATGCTGACCGGGGATCATCGCGCCGTCGGCGAGTCCATCGGCAACGAAGTGGGCGTGGACGAAGTGCGTGGGGAGCTGCTGCCAGAAGACAAGGTGACGGCGATTCAAGCGTTGTTGAAGGAGCATGGCTCCGTCGCCATGGTCGGAGACGGGGTCAACGATGCGCCGGCCCTGGCGCAAGCGACCGTCGGGATTGCGATGGGGGCCGCCGGAACGGCAACCGCACTCGAAACGGCAGATGTCGCGCTGATGGCTGATGACCTCGGGCGCCTGCCGTTCGCGATCGGACTGTCGAGAAAGGCACGGGTGATCATTCGGCAGAACCTGTACCTCTCGCTGGCAGTCATCGCCGCCTTGATTTTGGCAACCACGACGGGCGTGTTCGGGATTGGGCCGGCCGTGTTCATCCATGAGGGCAGCACCCTTCTCGTCATCGGGAACGCGCTGCGGCTGCTCGTGCATGAGGGGTGATTACGGCAAGTGTCGTGTGGTCGATTGCTAGCGGATGACCGCACTGTGAGCGCACATCGAGCTCGTGGAAATCGCGCGCATCTGGATGTCTTCGAGGCCGCTCGCCAGATGCTGGCCTCCACATTGGCGTCCACACAGGACCATTCAGATCGACCGACCTGAAGAAGACGAGCTCCTACGACACCAGCCCGCCTGAGACCCCCATGCAGAAGAGCGTCATCTCCATCCCCAAAATGGACTGTGCGGCGGAAGAGCGCCTCGTTCGCCTTGCGCTGGAAGGACAACACGGCGTCGCAGGGTTGCGCGCCGACCTCTCGCGTCGTGAGGTCACCGTCCTGCACGACGCCGCCGTGGACGTGATGGAGCGGCTGCGCGCCCTCAACCTGGGCGCAGAACTGGTCAACAGTGGCGTGGCGCCCGAGAACGAACCCGCTCTGCCGGAAACCGGGGTCACAGAGAGGAAGGCGCTCGTCTGGGTGCTATTTATCAATGCCGGCATGTTCGTGGCCGAACTCGCTGGTGCGGTCATTGCCGACTCCTCTGCGCTGCTCGCGGACTCGCTGGACATGTTCGCGGACGCCGCCGTCTATGGCATCGCGCTGTTTGGCGCACACCGCGCGCGCGCGGCGCAACTGCGTGCGGCCCATGTGAGCGGCGTCCTTCAGATGCTCCTCGGCCTTGGCGCGTTGGTGGAGGTTGGTCGACGTGTTTTTCAAGGTAGTTCGCCAGAGTCACCGACCATGGTGGCGATCGCGACGGCCGCACTAGTGGCCAACGTGGCGAGCCTATGGCTCCTGTCGCACCATCGTGGCGGAGGCGCCCATATGCAGGCGAGCTGGATCTTCACCACGAACGACGTCCTTGCGAACATGGGTGTGATTGCGGCGGCGGGCGTGGTCGCGATCACCGGGTCATCCTGGCCCGACCTTGTCGTCGCGACAATGATCGCCTTCGTTGTGCTCAGCGGCGCTATTCGCATCCTGCGGCTCAAAGCTTGAACCCTCAGCGCTGAACAGCCACACCGCGCCACTCACAGGGTTCCGCGGTCGATCTGAACGTCGGGGTGGCTCGGTGACCCTGCGCTCCTTGACCGGTCGTGCCGGTGATCAGTCGGCAGAACCTGTATCTCTCACTTGCAGTCATCGGCGCCTTGATTTTGGTGACCACGACGGGCGTGTTCGGGATTGGGCCGGCCGTGTCCATCCATGAGGGCAGCACCCTGCTCGTCATCGGGAACGCGCTGCGGCTGCTCATGCATGAAGGGTGACCGCGGCCCTGGTGGCCGATGGAGCCTTCCGCGCAGCAGGTCGTGACCCGAACCGAGGGACCGCCGACCCGCCTATAGCGATATGCCCGCGTCGGCCAGATCCGATCTGCCCCGCCGTGGCCCGAGGCACTGCAGAGGTAGCGGTCCACTTCCTTGGGCTCGGTTGAATCCTTCGCACGGCCTGCGGGCAATTCCGCGTTCCTGCCCCTGCCCGTCTCGCGCCTTCGCCATAACCGCCGCTACGAGCCGTGGCGCGGGTCTTGCTCTTGGAGCCCGCCAGAGGTTTGCCATGCTCGCTCCGTTGAGTACTGTCATCAGGAAGGTTGCGAAGCACGCCATCCTGCTTTCACCCTTCCTTCTGGTAGCGTGCGGTTCCGACCAGCTTACGGGGCCCAGCTCTGTCAGTGTGTCGCCGGCGACCGGGGCCGTGTTCATGTCCGTGTCGCCGCAGGGAAGCACGTCGGGCGTGCCCGCGTCGACGCCGATCACTTTCCGCTTTGGCGGTCCGATGGCATCCGGCATGGAGCAGTACTTCGACATGCACCTGGGGGGACTCGACGGACCGGCGGTCCCCATGAACTGCGGCTGGACGGCCGACAGGGCGGTGCTCACCTGCAGTCCAACGGCGCCTCTGACGCCGCGCATGACCTACACCATCCACATGGGCGGGGGTCTCAGGGATGCTCAGGGCAATCCGGCCGGTTACGACACCCACGGCGCGATGATGGGAGGACAGTGGATTCAGGGCGGGATGATGTCCGGCCTCCACGGTGGCGGCATGGGCTGGGGAATGATGGGCGACGGCTGGCGCCACGCGAACGGCAGCTACGGCATGGCGTTCAGTTTCACGACCGCGTAGCCCCCACATGATGTCGCGCAGCAGGACGACGTCGTTGTTGATGAGGTGTGCAGGTTAGACATCGACCGCGCGCACATTCGGAATCGCCATGCGACCTCAGAGCAGTGACCCTGACTACGGCTATCCGGCGCACCTCCCCGGTACATCCTTCGAGGACGCGCGCGCACGTACCGTTGAGGCGCTGAAGTCGCAAGGCTTCGGCGTGCTCACGGAGATCGATGTCCAGGACACCTTCAAGAAGAAGCTCGACGCGGAGTTCCGGCCGTACGTGATTCTGGGCGCGTGCAATCCGCAGCTTGCGCATCGCGCGCTCCAGAATGAGCTGGGCATCGGTTTGCTGCTGCCCTGCAACGTGTGCGTGTGGGAAGAGGACGGCGGGAGCGTGGTGTCGATTGCGCAACCCACGACGATGTTCAAGTTCGTGAAGAGCGAGGCGCTGCGGCCGGTCGCCGATGAAGCTGATCGACGCCTGCAGGCGGCGCTCGCTCGGATTCGCGAGAACACCTGACCAGGCGCTGGATGCGAGTCGAGCTCGAGCCGACCCCCCCCGACTCCACCATTCGTCCAGAGTTGTCCGTAGGCGTCCACGGCAGTCCATGGACGTTTGGCTCTGCTCCACGAGATCCCCAAACAACTCACGACATGTGGTCGGTCGACGGCCTCGGTGGCTGCCGGCGTCCTCGTCGCACCCGTGCGCGACGAGGATGCTTTTGGGGGTACCCGACAACTGGGGGTACTGAAGCGCCCGAGGCCAATTCTCACAACGCGCGTCCACCCTGCGGCGCCCGGCGGTTGGTGGCGCGTTCTTTGAGCTCCACGGGTCCAGAACTCGCCAGGCAGGTAACCCCTGTAATGTGCCGCTCCCATCCGCGTCAACTCCAGCAACGGACTTCGATGTCCTAACGAGGAGGGTGGGTATGACGCTTGTCGAGGGTACGGTGCTGGCCGCCAGCGTGGTGGCGATCGGTTGGATCAACTGGTACTTCTTCGTCGCCGGCCGGCAGGTAACGGCCGCCGCCACGGAGGCCAGCGGGCTACAGGAGGTGCTCATCCGGGTAGACGGCGGCTACTCGCCCGCGGCAGTCCAGGTCGAGGCCGGACGTCCGGTCAGACTGAGCTTCGAGCGTGCCGACAGCTCCGGCTGCTCGGAGGAAGTGGTCCTGCCGCACTTCGGAATCCGCCGGTTCCTGCCGACGGGGGCGGTCACGTCTGTCCAGTTCACTCCTGACCAGACCGGCACCTATGAGTTCACCTGCGGTATGGGCATGCTGCGCGGCCGCATCGTCGTCGGGCGCGGATAGGCGAGGACGTCATGGACACATTGACTCTACCTGTCGCCGGTATGACCTGCGCCTCGTGCTCCGTCCGTGTGCAACGGGCGCTCGAGAAGACGCCCGGGGTGACCCGCGCGTCGGTGAACCTGATGCTCGAGAACGCGTCGGTGACCTTCGACCGCACGGCCGTGAGCCCGGCCTCCCTCGTGTCGGTCATCGAACAGACCGGCTACGGCTCGTCGCTGCCGGTCACGCAGCAGTCGGCGCTGGACGAGCAGGCCGCACAGGACCGCGCCCACGAGGAGGAGTACCGCCAGGTGCGCCGCAAGGCGATCGCCAGCCTTGCGGCTGCAAGCCTGGGCATGCTCATCTCGATGCCTCTGATGCGAGGGCCTGCCGCCAGTCCTGCTCACGGCCACGCCGCCGCGCCGACCGATCCCTTCCTGGCATGGTCACATCGCGTGATCGACCCCTGGCTGTCCAACGTGATGCCGTGGCTCTACGGCGTGGACCGCGATGTGCTGTCGTGGAGTCTCTTCACGATCACTGCGGCGGTCATGGCGTGGGCCGGCGGTCACTTCTACGTGCGCGCCTGGAAGGCCTTCCGGCACCACGCGGCCGACATGAACACGCTGGTCGCGGTCGGCACCGGAGCGGCCTTCGCCTACTCGGCCCTCGCCACCGTCGCCCCGACCCTCCTGTCCTCGCGCGGCGTCTCGCCCGACGTGTACTACGAGGCGGTGCTCTTCATCATCGCGCTCATTCTCATGGGGAACACCTTCGAAGCTCGCGCGAAGCGCCAGACCTCAGCGGCCTTGCGTGCCTTGGCCGACCTGCAGCCGAAGACGGCGCGCGTGCTCCGAAATGGCCAGGAGGTAGACGTGCCGGTGGACACCCTGGCGGCCGGCGACATCGTCCTGGTGCGGCCTGGGGAACGCGTGCCGGTGGATGGCGCGATCCTGGAGGGCGGCAGTGCCTTGGATGAATCGATGCTCACGGGCGAGAGCCTGCCCGTCGAAAAGGGGCCTGGTGACCCGGTGTTCGGTGGCACGGTCAATGGCACGGGCGCTTTCCGTCTGCGTGCGGAGCACGTCGGCACTGACAGTGCGCTGCAGCGCATCGCTAAGCTGATGCGCGACGCGCAGGGCTCGCGGGCGCCGATCCAGGCGTTGGCCGACACGGTGAGCGCGGTGTTCGTGCCGGTCGTCCTGTCCCTCGCGGTTGCCACGTTCGCCGCGTGGGTGGTGATCGCCGGCGAGGGCTCGATGCTGCAGGCGTTTGCGACGGCCGTCGCGGTCCTCATCATCGCGTGCCCGTGCGCGATGGGCCTGGCGGTGCCAACGGCGCTGATGGTCGCGACGGGGCGCGGCGCGGCACACGGCATCCTCATCAAGGGTGGCGAGGCGCTGCAGCGCGCAGGTGCGCTGACCACCGTCGTACTCGACAAGACCGGGACCGTGACCGATGGGCGCCCCTCGGTCACCGACGTGGCGGTGGCCAGCGACGCCGGGATCGACGCTGACACACTGCTGGCGCGGGCGGCCTCACTCGAGATCGCCTCGGAGCACCCATTGGCCAACGCCATCGTGCGAGCGGCGCGAGAGCGCAATCTTGTAGTGCCACCGGTTCGCGAGTTCAGGTCGTTGACCGGACGCGGGGCGGCGGGATTGGTCGACGGCGAGCGCCTCCTCATCGGAAACGCGGCACTGCTCGAGGAAGAGGGCCTGGATGCCGGCACACTCGCCCACGTTGCCGAGGGTCTCGCGGACCGTGGACGCACCCCGATGTTCGTCGCGAGCAGCGGCGCGCCCCCCCGCGTCCTCGGCCTCATCGCGGTGGCCGACCCGATCAAGGCGACGAGTCGGGACGCCATTGCTCGCCTCAAGGCGATGGGCCTGGACGTGGTCATGCTGACGGGCGACAACCGGCGCACGGCCGAGGTCATCGCTCGCGAGGCCGGCATCGACCGGGTCGTGGCTGGCGTCCTGCCTCAGGGCAAGGTCGCAGAGATCGCGCGGCTGCAGGCAGAGGGCCAGGTCGTGGCGATGGTCGGCGACGGCATCAACGACGCGCCGGCACTGGCGAAGGCGGATGTCGGACTCGCCGTCGGAAGCGGCACCGACATCGCCATCGAGGCCGCAGACATCACGCTGATGCGCGGTGACCTCGGCGGCGTCGCCACGGCGATCGCGCTTTCGCGAAGGACGATGGCGACGATGAGACAGAACCTGTTCTGGGCGTTCGTCTACAACGTCGTGGGCATTCCCATCGCCGCGGGGGTGCTGTACCCGGTGGTCGGACTCCTCTTGAGTCCGATTCTCGCCAGCGCCGCCATGGCATTCAGCTCGGTCAGCGTCGTCACCAACAGCTTGCGACTTCGTGCCGCTCGTCTAGGGGCATGAGCGCGTAATGCCGCTCGGCGCCGTGCGTCTGCACCTTCGAACAGGGTGCCGACGGTACGGACGGCGGCGCCACCACGGGAGAGGACACACAGTGACGAACTTCATCGATACCGAGACATCGACTGTCGAGCTGGCGGTCCAGGGAATGACGTGCGGGTCGTGCGAGCGACGCGTTCGCGACGCGCTGGCCGCGGTACCGGGCGCAACCGAGGTAACGATCAACCTCGAGCACAGGTCTGCCACGGTGCGCTGGGCCACCGTTGTCGCCGACGTCCAGGCCTTGATCGCCGCCGTCCGTAGCGCAGGCTACGATGCAGCAGTGAGCCAGGCGTCCGGTGCGGCGGCGCGCCCCGTCACCAGA
Source organism: Luteitalea sp. (assembly GCF_022842525.1). Lineage (NCBI taxonomy): Bacteria > Pseudomonadati > Acidobacteriota > Vicinamibacteria > Vicinamibacterales > Vicinamibacteraceae > Luteitalea > Luteitalea sp. The sequence goes on along the minus strand of NZ_JALHPM010000079.1, from coordinate 7,748 downwards.
CGAGCTGAGCCTGGCTGCTGCTGCGGGGGACATCGATGACCGATCCGAAGAACCGTGGGGACAGCGGCGATGTTCTCGACGCCAGGGCCGTGCTGGACACGCTCGTCGAGAACCATCGCGACTTCCTCCACTTTCTCGAGCGCCGCGTCGGCTCGAGGGACACGGCCGAGGACCTCCTACAGGAGGCCTTCGGCCGCGCGGTCACGCACGTTCACACGCTGCGGGACGGCGAGTCGGCGGTCGCCTGGTTCTATCGGCTGCTACGCAATGCCGTGATCGACCACTATCGCCGCAACGCGGTGGCCGGCAGTGCCCTCGAGCGGTTCGCGTCCGAGTTACCCGAGTCGGTGCCGCCGCCCGAGGTCGCCGACCAAATCTGCGCGTGCGTATCGCGGCTGGCGGCCACGCTGAAGCCCGAGTATGCAGATGCGCTGCAGGAGATTGAGGTGAAGGGTGTCCCCGTGAAGGAGTACGCGGCCGCGAAGGGCCTCACGGCAAACAATGCCGGCGTCCGCGTTTTCCGTGCACGTCAGGCGCTACGGGCGCAGGTGGCCGCGTCCTGCGGCACCTGCGCGGACCACGGATGCTTGGATTGTTCGTGCGGGCGTCCTGCCAGTTGACCGCCGAAACAGACGGACGCGTTACGCGGCTGGTCGCCGCGCAGGCCGGCTCGAGGTGTGCGAATGGCGAATCTTCCAGCGGCCATCCGTACCCTTGAGCAGCAGGAGCGTCTCTAGCCCCCGAGCGTCGACATCGCGCGCCCCGATCTTCGCCTTGAGGAAGTACTCGGACGTCGCATACGCGGCCTGCCCGCCGGGGAGGATCGTCACCCTGGTGTTCGTGTGGCCGAACTCCAGGTTCTCGAACGCCTTTAATTCCGGCCCGAGATGGCGGTCGCGGTAGTTGGCCCACCCGTGGTTGATACCACCGCCCTCGTACATCGTCACGTCAGGATCGTAGAACGATGCCAGTTTCTCGAGGTCCTTCGCGTTGAAGGCCGCGTCGTACCCCTTCAACCACGCCGCCACCGTGGCGGCCTCACCGCTTCCCGGCTGCGCGCTGCCGGCGCTCGCCGACATCGACAGCTTCGTCACCGACGCCGGCCGCTTGTCGCCAGCCGGCCCGACCCAGTCGGCCGCCGTTCCATCGGCAAAGTGCTGATGGGCCTTCCACGCGATATCCCCGGCGGCGGGATTTCGGGCCCGAAACACGAATTCGGCCGATTGCTTCGGCGGGATCTCCTTCTTCCAGGTAATGGACGTGATCCGATCGCCTGCCTTGACGGTGTCGACCGTACCACCCTCGACAGGCAGCACCTCCAGCACCGTGACCCCAGCAGGGATCTCGAGTTGCACGTGTATGGTCCGCACCGCTCCTTCCGTGGGCACGCGGACGGTGTACCGCTCCTCGGCGGCGGCCGCCGATTCGCGCGGCCGGACGCTCACGTGCGCGAGGGCGACGGCGGGCAGCGAGAGCACGGCCGCCACCAGACACAGCAGGGTCTTCCTCATCGCTGTCCTCCGCCGACGCGCGGGCTACTTCGTCGAGGTCGGCGCCACGCCAACCTCGATCGCTTTCGCCGTCATGCTCTTGTCCTTCTCCTGCACGGCGGTCACGACCACACGGGTGCCCACCTTGATATCCTCCACCTTGATGGCCGGCTTGGCCTTGACCTTGGTGTCCTTGGTCACCTTAATCGTGACCTCTTTCCCTTCCTTGTCCTTGAGCGCGATGTGATCGGCCATGGCCATCGTGACCGTCCCCATCACCTTGTGCTCGTGCCCTTCGTGAGCCAGCACACCAACGCCTCCGCCAAGCGCAACCACCACGAACATCAGAACCATCACAACCAGACGTCGAGCCATGCTGTCCTCCCTGTGAATGAGTGTGTCCAACCCTGAGCCCACCGACGCGTCACGCGCCGGACTGAGGCCCCCCGCCCGTTCGTCTCCGACTTCGGTGACTCTCACCTCGAGCACTCGAGGCGGCTCGCACGTGGGTCACTTGCCGCGAGCGAGCAGTGCCTGCATCTTCGCGATCTCCTGCCTTTGAGACTCGACGATTTGCTTGCACAGGCCGATAATCTCGGGATCCGTCAGTGACGCCTCCTCACACATCAGGATGGCGCCGGAATGGTGCGGAATCATCGACCGCAAGAATTGCCGATCACCCACGGCGGTCTGCTGCCGCATCGCGATGTAGCTGAGGGCGAAGACCACCACGGCCGTGCCGATGATCACCCTGTTGCGGACCACCGACGGAAACATCGACCGCATCGACAGCAGCATGACCGCGCCCATGGGCGCGACCATCATGAGCGTCATGTAGACGTTGTTGACGTTCAGATAGAGATGGCCCGCTGTGGCGATCATCGTGTACATGACGAAGTACATGATCACGAAATCGATCGCCAGCTCGATGGCAAGGCGTCGGTACGCGCCTCCAGCGTGATGAGCGTCCTGAGGGTTCATGTCGATGTCCTTTCAATCATCGTGTTGACCGAGGTGAGCCTTGTCGTACGCGCACGTGTCAGCTGATCCGCCACGGCGCCTGACGCGACACCGGAGCCAACGGCCTCGGGTCGCTCGGCGGCATGACCACCAGCCTGTTCGCGCTCCTTGCGCCTAGAACCACAGCCGGACGCCCAGCGCCAGCCGTGTACTCCGGACACTGTCGCCATCCTCCCTGGCATAGTCGGCGGTGTCGAAGAACTTGTGGTTCCACGTGACACCGACATAGGGCGCGAACTCTCGTTTGAACTCGTAGCGCACGCGCAGACCGAAATCCGCGGAGGACAGGCCGGCGCCAATGCCGCGCTCCGGGTCGGATTTCCCGTAGATCTCGACTTCCGCTAACGGCTGCAGCACCAGCCTGTTGGTGATCAGCAGCTCGTACTCGGTCTCGAGGCGGACATGCGTGCGCCCCTCGGCGCCAAGATACGCAGTCGCCTCCACCTCGAACCAGTACGGCGCGAGCCCTTGCACGCCGACGGCCGCCCACGTGCGATTCGGCCCTGGGCCGACGTCCTGCCGGACGCCAGCGACCACGTCCCACCAGCGCGCCACGGCGCGACCGTAGAGGATGTGCGCTTCGGCGTGCTCGAGGTCGCCGCCCTCACCCTCGCCTTCGCCCCTGAACCACAGGCGATTGACGTCTTGACCGATCCACCCCTTGCTGTCCACGTTCAGGACGCCCTCACCGCCGCCCGTCTGCCACTCCAACTGGTCGAACAGCACGAACGTGTTGATCGATTGATCGTGGACCGCATGGCCGCCCAGTCGCGGGAACGCCGCCTCGCGATCGGCGTCGGTCAGCACCGGGATGAACGGAGGAAGCGGCGCGTCCTCCTGCTCGGGCCGCGCGCCCTGAGCATCACCGGACGGACGTGTTGGCACGACCGGGGCACTGTGCCCACCGTGCCCGTCGTGAGTCCCGGGCTGCGCCGGCGGGCTCGGTGCAGGCTGGGCATTGGACGCCGCTGGCAACAGCGCGAGCATGACGACGAGCAGCCATGTCCTCATGACTGGCGCTCCCGTTCCTCGACGCGCACCTCACGGAACATGCCGGCTTCCATGTGGAACAGCAGGTGGCAGTGATAGGCCCAGCGCCCGAGCGCATCGGCGGTGACGCGATAGCTCCGCCGGGTCCCCGGCGGCATGTCGATGGTGTGCTTGCGCACCTTGAACCTGCCCTGCTCGTCCTCCAGGTCGCTCCACATCCCATGGAGATGAATCGGGTGCGTCATCATCGTGTCGTTCACGAGGACGATCCGGACACGCTCGCCATAGGTGAGTTGCACCGGTTCCGCATTCGAGAACTTGATCCCGTCGAACGACCAGGCGAACCGTTCCATGTGCCCAGTGAGGTGCAACTCGATGGTGCGAGTGGGCTCGCGCCCGTCCGGGTCCGCGAAGACACTCTCGAGATCGGCGTAGGTCAGCACTCGACGGCCGTTCTCACGCAGTCCGATGCCCGGATCGTCGAGCTTCGGCGCGGGCGACATGGTCTGCATGTCCACGAGCGGGTTGCCGTCCTCCGATCGTGGATGTGCCTGCATGCTCCCGGACATGTCGTGCCCATCGTGGCCGCCAGCCGGGGTCGACGCCGGTGCCATCTGATGCCCCGCATGAGGATCCGAGGTCGCGGGCGGCACGGTCGGCGCGGCGTGTCCCGCATGGGGGTCCGGCGGCGCCGGTACCGCGGGCATCTGGTGCCCGGCATGCGGGTCGCTGGCGGCGGGTGCGGCGGGCATCGCGTGCCCAGCGTGGGGGTCGCTCGCCGACGGCGCTGCGGGCATCACGTGTCCAGCATGGGGATCTGCGGCGGCGGCGGCCGGCGGGGCGGCCATCTGGTGACCCGCGTGTGGGTCGGCCGTGCCACCCCCGCTCCCATGTGCGTCGTGGCCCATGCCTCCATGGCCCATGTCACTCATCGTGAGGATCGGACGCGGGTCCAGTTCGGGTACCGGAGCGCGAAGCCCGGGCCGCACCGCGAGGGTGCCCGCTGCGTAGCCCGTGCGGTCCATGGCCTGCGCGAAGATCGTGAATGCCTCCTGGCCTGATGGTTCGACAAGCACGTCGAACGTCTCGGCGACGGCAATCCGAAACTCGTCTACTGGCACCGGACGTACGGGCAGGCCGTCGGCCGCCACGACCGTCATCTTCAGCCCGGGAATCCGCACATCGAAGTAGGACATCGCGGACCCGTTGATGAACCGGAGGCGTACACGTTCGCCCGGTGTGAAGAGTCCGGTCCAGTTGGCAGCGGGCGGCTGGCCGTTGACCAGGTAGGTGTAGGTGTACCCGGTGACATCGGCGAGATCGGCGGCGCTCATGCGCATCTGCCCCCACATCTGCCGTTCGTCAATCGTGGCCTTGGCGCCGCGAGTCCTGATGTCGCGGAAGAAGTCGAGCAGCGTGCGCTGCCGGAAGTTGTAGTAGTCCGACTGCTTCTTCAACTTCGCGAAGATCCGTTCGGGCGCCTCGTCGCTCCAGTCGGTCAGCATGACCACGTGCTCGCGGTCGTACGTGAACGACTCCGGTTCGCGAGGCTCGATGACGAGCGGCCCATACACGCCGACCTGCTCCTGGAACGCCGAGTGGCTGTGATACCAGTACGTGCCGCTCTGCTTGACGCGGAAGTGATAGCGGTACTCACCCCCTGGCGGGATGCCGGCAAAGCTGAGGCCGGGCACACCGTCCATGTTTGCGGGCAGGATGATCCCGTGCCAGTGGATCGACGTGTCGCCGTCCCTGGTCTCGTTGCGGACGCGCAAGGTGACCGTGTCGCCTTCACGCCAACGGAGGAGCGGGCCAGGCAACGAGTTGTTGATGGTGAGAGCGGTCCGCTCTCGCCCCGTGATGTTGACGCGGGTCTCTCCGATGGCGAGCGCGAAGTCGGTACCGGTGAGCACGCCGTGTGGCAGGCGTTCGGCCGCGGCCGCGGCCAGCGCACGAGTCGAGATTCCGGCCGAGGCGACCACACCCGCGGCGGCCAGGCCCTTCACGAAAGCGCGTCGACCGGAATGGGGTGCGCTCACGAGGCGCTGGGACGGTTCGGATCGGTTTGGCATTGCTGTGGTCCTCGTGCGGCGGCGTTCGCGGCTCGCGGTGTCAACGGTGGACGCCATGGCTGCTGTGCGGAGACGGCTGGTTCCCGGTTGAGGTCGGCTCATCGCCGGCGAGGAAGCGACGCGCCTCTTCTTCTTCGCGGAATTGTTGCGGGCTGCGCGGGTTGAGCCCCTCCATCTCCGCGAGTTCCTCCGCCGTGATGGTGGGGAGGCGCCTGATGAAGTGCACGAGTCCCCAGCTGGCGGCTTCTCCCTCGGCGGTACCGGTGCTCCAACCCGGCATCCCGGTCAGGCGAATGCCGTGCTCGATGATCGAGAACAACTCTCCGTCGGAGAGCGCCTGAGTCGGCCGTGCCCGCATGTCCGGTGCACGGGGATACAAGCGCCGGCCCATGGGCGTGTCGCCGCTGCCGTCATTGGCGTGACAGGACGCGCAGTGGTCCGCGAAGTGCGCGCGCGCGCCACGCAGCACCTCTTCGCTGGCGGCGACGGGGTTGAGGCGATCGCGGACGGCGCGTGGGGTAGCCAGCGAGCGCATCGATCGCGCGAGCCACGCCTCGGCCGACGTCGGTGGCACGCTCGTGCTCAGACCACGGGTGGCGATGGCAAATGCAGCCGCTCCCGCCACGGCCGCCATCACGACGACCAACAGCAGGAAGGCCCGGAGAACGGCCTTCATGAGAATGCTCCAGGGCGGTGAGCCCTCGGCTCACTGCCAATTGAGTGGGGTCTTCGGGATCGCGTGCGCATCCACGCACGCACCGAAGAGGATCAGATACGCAGGACGAGGGGCGGGGGCGGCCCGCTGTTCAGGTCTGCACCCGGAGAACCATGTCCCCGGTACTGGAGAGGCGAGGAGTTGCTGGCAAAGAGGACTGCGGACGGGAGCACGGCGACGACGGGTGGGGCCGCTTCCGCACGAGCCGAGGTGAGGGCCACGTCCATCGGGCGGACGACACAGGCCTCGCGCGCGCCATTCGCGACGGGAGTCACACCAGTGGCCAGGTCACTAGCCACTGAGGCTGCGGCTGCAGGCGCCGGCTGGCCCTGATGAGCATGCGCCTCGCCGTGGGCGGCGTGAGCGGTCGCAGGAGTGCTGGCGCTCGGCGACGCATGATGCTGACGATGCTGACGGGAGCCACCGTCGGCCGTCAGTCCGCTCGCACAGAGCACGGAGCACGTCGCGACGGCGGCCGGTCCCCCTCCGAGGAGACCCAGCAGCAACACGCCGACGACCCGCACCATGAGCAGCGACACCTTTGGAGGATAGCATTGTGATCGACGAGGCGCGAACTATTCGGCCCGCGATCGGAAGGATTCCCCGGGCGGCCGGGCACGAGGAGGCGGCGCGGATGGTATGCAGCCGCGCTGCCATTACTCTGCCGCGGCATCGCACTTGCTCATCGATCTGTCATGGCCTCTCCATCGCTCGCGGCGCAGTACGTTGGCACTGGCAGACAGGATTTGTATGGCGGCTGGCGAGACATCGCCGGAGACGTGCGCCGGCTCACGCATGACCTGCGGGCAGCGTCCGGCGTCTGCGCATGCGGTCATCTCGCGCTCGACGGGCAGACGTGTCGCTGCTGCGCGTCCGGGCGTCCCCAAACTGATTGTCACGGCTGCACCGAGCAGGTCGTCGCACTCGGCCGAGCCGTCGAGGCCCTCGTGGAATCCACCCTGCGCTTCTTGCCGACCGCCGAGATGCTCCTCGCACGGAGAAGCGGGCCCGCGCTCCTCCAGGCAGTCGCAGACGTCCGTCAACACATCCTCACGGTGACCCAGTCCTATCGGCGGTTGGCATCAGCCGGCGAGGCCTTCTCCCGTGACTGCCAGTCGACGCACGTGCCGGAACTGGCGCGCACCGCAGAGGCACTCCTCGACGCTACCTGGGCCGTGGCCCAAACGCTGGAGCCGCACCAGGCTGCCTGGCGCGAACTGCAGGCACCCCACGCCTAGTCGCAGTCTGCGCACGTCGGCGACGCGGGGAGTCGGGTCTCCTCACCCGGGACCGAAGGCACGTGGTGCCCGGCGCAACACGCCGGCAGTTCGGCCCGAAGCAGCGTCAGCGCACGAGCCACCTTGTCGAGGAACTCGACGCTCGACTCGACGACATGGCGCTTGGGGTGGTGCCTCCACGCGTGCCGGATGCGTGCATCGATCTCCGCCGCGGTGGTTGGGC